>JAPKZH010000196.1 GCA_026393905.1 Candidatus Aminicenantota bacterium | reverse complement strand
AACAAAGAGCTGAATGCAGAGTAGATAATAAATGGCATGAAAGAGGCCACACCTGTCCGGATTTCAAGGACTATGATTCCAATAAGAATCAATCGGAAAGATTAGCACAAGCACTTGAGAAGAGAAGGGAGAGAGAGGCCAAGGTTGCTGAAGAAAGCGGGCGAGAGTTTGAAGAAAAAGTCGCACAGCAAGACAGGGAGCACGTTGAGGAATTGCAGCGGGAGAGAATGAGGTTTGACAGGAAATTGTGAAGAGCAAGCTGGTGGTGGCAGATAGTACTCCTTGTCCTTGGCACTCTGCTTGGAATCGCAGGAACATTAATAGTCCAAGCCTTGAAGAAGTAGGAAATTCTTGAATTTCTTCCTCCCGGCGGCCTACCTATTTTCCTTCTTTTCCTCTGCCATGGTAGCCCCGACCGCGTCGCAATAATCCTCTCGGAGATTGAAAGCAGGTTTCTGAAAAAGCGGGGTCAAACCTACTCGTTACGCAGAATTCTCTCGGGGAATGTGCGTAATGAGTAGGTTTGACCCCATATTACGTCACATTTGACTCCCCTTTCCTTTGGTGCTAATCTTTTAATGAACAGCTGACAGGGGAAAAAATGCTGCGAAACGTCCCAAAAACTAGATTGATAATCCTTTATATTCTATCAGTATAAGATCGTTGAGAATGAGAGTCATTAAAAGCCCTAAACATCGGGCCGATGATCTTCCTGTCTTAGAGGAGAAGAACAATGAAAATTAGATATCCGTCAATCATATTCCTTCTTTTCATCTTTGGCTTTGCGGAATTAAAAGGAAATCAAAAGCCGGAGTGGAAAGGAACCATCACAAAAGAAGGAGATGTGATAGTTGTCAAGAATCCGAAGGAGCCGATATCTCGCGACAATATCCTCGTCCTGGAGGAAGAGTTGACTATCGGTGGAGGCAAAGCTAAAGCTGAGAAAATATTCTCTTCGGTTAGCCATTTAAATGTAGATACTCTGGGAAATATTTATATCGTTGATAGACCAGATGCGCAGATCAAGGAATTCAATAAAGATGGCAAGTTTGTCAAGACCATCGGCAGGAAAGGCCAGGGTCCCGGCGAATTCAACATGCCTAGCATGGTCCTTTTTAACGAAACGGGCAGAACGTTCTACGTATTGGACCTTCTAACCCGCCGATTCTCACTTTTTGACCTCGATGGCCATTTTATCCGGACCGTTCTCGTTCAAGCAGAACTCGTCGTGCGAGCAGACGTCGATTCCAAGGGACATATTTATTACAGCAGCACGAGCTACGCGACCCGCCAAATTACCGTCAATAAATGCGATGCCGACATGAAGGTCATCGCCTCTTATGGAGCCTATCCGTTGGCCGGGGCTGATAATCCGGTTGGCCCGCGGCTCCACTGGACAGTAAGCTCAAAGGATGAAGTCATCATTGGTTTCCCAAAATATTATGAATTGCTCTTCTATAGTGAAAACGGAAAACTTCTAAAGAAGATTACCAGGACTTATGATCCGGTCAAGCTCACGGCGAAAGAAAGGGAAGAGGCCATAAAAAGCGTTCCGCCGACTAAAACACCAGCCGTATCAGAATATCATTCGGCATATGATAGTCTCTTCGTCGATGACGATGGACATCTCTTCGTCCATACTTGGGAACGGCAGCCGGTTCATAACGGTTGGCTTTATGATGTATTCGATGCTGAAGGACGCTTCATAGCGAAAGTCGTCTTCAAGGGGAGACCGGTATTGATAAAACAGAAAAAACTCTATTCCATAGAAGAAGATGAAGACGGATACCAGGTTGTTAAGCGTTATCAGGTCACCTGGAAATTCTGACCTATCTCAAGCCCGGAAGCCATTCAGATGGGATCGAGGGAGGGCGCCATGAAAAAGCTTTTCTGCCTAATATTTGGGCTTATCGTGGTTATGTCCTGCGGGACTAAACAGTCGCGCATCGATAAGATTTACGAAGGTGGTGTAGAAGTGGTTCTGAACCATCTCGAACCCTACGCGCTCAAAGGAGGACCAGTTCATCTCCGTTTAGAGAATGACATCACGATCGACCTGGAAAAGGAAGAATATTCCGGCCTCGGACTTAAGATGCCCGATTTCGTCGATGCGGATTCCAAGGGCAATATCTTCATCGTGGAACAGTACGATGTGTCTGAATACTTCATATATAAGTTTGACTCAAATGGGAAATTCCTAAAGAAAATAGGGAAAAAGGGACAGGGCCCTGGAGAGCTCCAAGCCGTGCGGACCCTGTTGGTTGACAGACATGACCGTATAAGGATTTTTGACGGTAACGGATTGAAGGTCCTGGATTTTGACAGCGAGGGCAATTTAATCAAGGAAACGCGTATCCGTCATAGCCTATCGGACGTAATTCCGCTTGCGAACGGAAACTATCTGGCCATGAGATATCCAAAAGACAAATCTGAAACCTACGGGATGTACTTGGACCTGTACGATCCGGATTTCAAAGAGATCAAGAGGCTCAATGTCTATGATCTGTCGGACCTGACGCCGGGCAAAAAGAATCCCGGCATTATCATTCCTTACTACTGGAGAGTTACCGGCGAACGGATCTTTGTAGGGAATGGTCAGAGAGGCTACGAGATTCGAGTCTTCGATCTTGAGGGCAAACTCCTGAGAAAGATCAGGAAAGAATACAGTCCGGTCCCATACCCTGAAGAATTCAGGAAGCAGACAGAAAGAATCATCGCCGCAAATCCGGGCGCGAACCTATACGTCATAAAAAATATGCCTCCCTTTAACTCTTTTTTCATAGATGACGGCGGACGGCTGTTCGTCATGACTTACGAAGAGGGCGAGAATAAGGACGAATTCATCCACGATATTTTTAATCCAGACGGTGTCTTCGTCGGGCGGATAAGCCTTGGAAAATATGGGATACTAGGAAGAGCTTTAAATCATTTGAAAGCGACCGCGGCAAACGGCCGTTTCTACAGGCTCATGTTTAAAGAAAGCGGCTATCCTGAGGTGGTCGTCTATCGCATGGAATGGCAATAAACTTAATATACCGAAGCAGACATGAGCAGGCTTCCTGGGGAAAGACCGGACGCAAACGCGGATAATCGCTTCATCTTAATAGACGTTTCGAGAAAAGAAAATTCTCTAGCAGGAGGGATAATGGAACCAAGAATCAGATGCGCTTTGATTATCTTATTTCTTCTTCTCTTCATCTTCGCCGAGGCAAGAGAGAATCAAAAGCCCGCGTGGAAAGGCAAGATTGAAACAGAAAACGGGATTAAGGTTGTCAAGAATCCCGCCCAACCGCTCTACGGAGAGTTCTCTTTCGACCTCCAGGAGGATCTTAAGATCGGCGGCGATCCGACTGCCGAAGCCTATTATTTCCCGAAGGGAGCGGCGGTCAGACCGGACAAGAAGGGGAATATGTTCGTCGCCGACTTCGGCAACAAGCGCGTCCAGATGTACGATCCGGTGGGTCAGTTCGTCCGGACGATCGGCCGTCAAGGGCAGGGGCCGGGGGAATATCAATTTCCTAACCAAGTCCTGTTTGACACCGAAGGAGACTGCATTGTCTACGCAGCCACGGAGCTGGTCGTCTTCGCTCCCGACGGGACATTCAAGAAAAAGATCAATTTCCGGACGTTCCTCAACCGGCTCGCGATCGGCCCCGGCGGATTGATCATCGGCACGACCCAGCCGAGCCCTCGCGATGGCTGGAAACAAAAAATCGTCCAGGTCGACTCGCAGGGGACATCGGTCCAATCGATCGCCGAATACCGGGGCGAGTTCGGGGAAAGCCTAAAGGGATTCGTCCTCCACTGGTACACCAGCGACATCGCCTTCTCGCCGCTCACTTCCGACGCCTTCGTCTACGGATTTTCGTCGACGTATAGAATTCATGTCGCCGATTCCTCCGGCCGGACGGTCTTCATCATCGCCATGGATGAAAAGCCCCTTTCTATTTCAGGAAAAGAGAAGGAAGCGACCCGGAAGGACGGCTATTTTGCCTGGTACGGGAAAACGGACAAGCCGGGCGAGGACGCAGTCTTTCCGGACCATCGGCCGTATTTCTCGACGATGCAGAATGACGACCGGGGCCGCCTTTATGTCATCCGGCTGAAGTCCATCCTTGACAGGGACGGCCCCCAGGCTATCGATGTCTTTTCTAAGGACGGTATCTTCCTCTACCGGATGAGCTTGCCTTTCGTCCCTTCCGTCATCAGGAACGGCGCCCTTTATTACATTCGGACGGATAAAGATACAGGGGAATATTTCGTCGTCCGCTTCAAGATTAAGAACTGGGAAGCGATGAAGGCCATCTGATGGAGAATCAGGTTTCTTGAATTTGACTCGCCTTTCTCTTGGTGCTATTCTCTTGAAAAGCAGGCGCCAGGGGAAAAAATGCTACGAAACGTCCCAAATGTCAGATTGAGAATTCTTGCGGCTTTATTCCTCGTTTCGATTTTTGTCCGAGCACAGAAAATCGAAACGGTGAACGGCGTCCGCGTCGTCCATAATGAGAAGGGCGGACAATGGGGCGCTAACTTAGAAGTAAAACTGGAGCTCATCCGAACGATCGGCGGGCTCGACGCCGAAGAGAGCCTTTCTTTCAACGAGCCCTCCGATATCGTCCGAGATTCGGCCGGGAGTCTCTACATCCTGGACTCCGGCAATAACCGAATTCAGAAGCTCAACTCAGAGGGAAAATTCATCAAGACAATCGGACGGAAGGGTCAAGGTCCTGGAGAGTTTCAAGCCGCCAGATCCATGGATATCGACAAGCTTGAGATTTTTAGCCCGGACGGTGTCTTGCTTGGTGAAATTCCCCTAACCCATCATGCTCACGGGATCCGGATTTTCGGCGATAATCTTTTTATCCGGGAATACAACAACACGATATTCTATCAGTATAAGATCATCGATAATGAGAGTCATTAAATGTCCTAAACATCGGGCCGATAATCCTCCTGATATTGTGGAGGGGATCATGAAAATAAAAACTATGTTTGTACTAGTTATCTTCTTGCTTTTTTCCTTTATATTTGCCGAGGCAGGAGGTAATCAAAGGCCCGCATGGAAAGGCAAAGTTGAAACAGAAAATGGCGTCAAGGTCATAAAAAATCCGAAGTCGCCTCTCTATCCGGCCGGTATTTTCCATCTCGAAGAAGAGCTTTGTCTGGGCAAAGCCGAGGGCAAGGAGGCTTATCTTTTCTCCAAAATCAACGGGCTCGACGTTGATGATGATGGAAACCTTTACGTCCTTGATTACCGCTCCTCCCAGGTTCGGGTTTTCGATGACCGAGGTGTTTTTTTGAGGGCGATCGGCCGAAAAGGGCAGGGCCCCGGGGAGATGGAAATGCCTGTATTCGTCCAGCTCGAGCCTTCGGGCGAACTCGCCGTCTTCGATTATCTCAGACGAAATTTGATCACGTTTTCCTTGGACGGAAAATATCTTCGGCAAAGCCGAACCCGAGAGTCCTTTGTTCCCTTCCGCATCGACCGCCAAGGAAACATCGTCGGTTCGGTCAGCCTCGCTCCCCCTCCGATAGGCGGGCGGGAATTGAAGAAATACTTCCTGACGAAAGATCAACCTCTCGTCATAGCAAGGGAGGACCAAGACAAGAACCGACAGAAAACGGAAATGGCTATCGCAAAACCCACTTTAGCCTGTGCTGTCTCTCCGCAAGGAAAGATCGTCTGGGGCAGATCCGACGATTATGAACTGCGGATTCTCGATCCCCAAGGCGCTCCGATCCACTTTATTCAGAAAAAGCACGATCTCTTGCCATTTTCGGAGCGGGATCGAAAGTTCTATCAGGACGAATATGCGGATTGGATCCGGGCGGGAGGTAAATTGGTCTTTCCGGATCATTTTCCCGCGTTCATGGATATCTGCGTCGACGCTGAGGAGAGAATCTTCGTGAAAACCTACCAGCGCATCGAGGGAACAGCAGACGGCCGATATTTCGATATATTCGATTCCGACGGCAAGTATCTCGCCAAGGTTCCGATTCGAGCGAATCTCGACCACGGTTCCGTGTGGAAGAAGAACAAGCTTTATACGATCGAAACCGATTCAGCCGGCAATCCCGTCGTGCGAAGATATGGCGTCCATTGGGAATTCCCGCGCTAGACTGACCTCGGTCGCCAGCTATTAATGTTTATGCAAAAAAAGGGATGGAAAAAGTGCTCCAAGATGAAATCAACTCCGGATATAAAAAAAGAGCCTAGAGAATTTTTGGATACTTACAGACAAAAAACTTAAAATCAATTTATTCTATGTCCGTTCTTTTTGGAAGAACCTTTGTCGGGGCTGGAGACATTAGCAAAACCAGTTGTTCACGAAATCAGAATTGCCCCAAACAATATTGCTCCCTCTGTCGTATAATTGTAAGAAGGAAAATGGAACATGAGAAAAACCGCAATAATTGTTTTCGCCTTTTTTAGCTTCGTTCTTGGCCTCTCGGCCCAGACGATCATCGATAATCCGGATAAGCCGACTTCAAAGAACGCGGGGCGGACCGTGCCGCTCCAGGAGGTCCTCCGGATCAAAGATGAGGGAAAAGGATATTTTTTCAAACTACCTTGGATGCTCGACCTGGCTGCCGATGGATCCATCTTCGTCCAAGACGGCCTCGCCCTTTACGAATTCGCACTTGACGGCCGTTTTAAAAAGAATCTGGTGAAAACCGGGCAGGGGCCGGGTGAAATCTCGACCGAGCTGACAGATTTTCTCGTCAATGGCAACGAAGTCTTAATGTTCAGCGCGCCGTCGAACAAGCTTGTCAAAACCGATTTCGAGGGAAAACTCATCATGGAACTGAAATTCGATAAAAAGATCCTTTATCATCTTTTGGCATTCTATCACCAAAAATATTACATGCTTGATCTAAAGCGCAAAGACTTCGCGCGAACTGATGGTATCAAAGATAACGATCTTAATTTATTTCTGGTCAATGAAGATGGAACGTTCAATCCTGCCTCCTGTTCATTCTCGACGCAATTTTATGTTCAGCTTAGGGAACGGGGCTCGAGCGTCTCAGGCGTCACCGACCTATACGTCAGCAAAGAAAGCGAAAAATTTATGTATGTCGCCCATGCCCGCGAGTATCAAATTAAGCAGCTGGATTTGGAAAAAGCTGAGATTGTTAAAATATTTCGCCGGTCCTATCCCCGCGTGAAGTATAAAAAGAAGGACCCTCGGGATACCCGCAAAATGCCAGATTACGACAATGATGTTTACAGGCTCCTCGTGTACAGAGATCAAATCTGGGCCCTCACTTCTACCTATGACGCCAAAACGGGCATCCTGGTCGATGTTTTCAATGCCGACGGAAAATACGCGGATAATTTCTGGCTGCCTCTAGTGAACATCAGAACAGGGGATCATTTTTCCCAGCGGTATTTTCCGGTCGTCATCCAAGGCGATTATCTTTATACCATCGAGCATGATGCGGATTGGAATTTTTCCATCGCCAAGTACAGAATTTAAGTTTTTATTGGGTGTCTACCCTCTGAATTTGTTATGGTTTGCTGAAGGAATCAATAATCGAAAATCAACCTCCGCTGTACCCCCCATAAGAGCAGAACGAGCGGCCTAAGGCTGTCGGCTATCCTTCCGGACAAGACCGCGGGCAAGGAGGTTTCCGTGCCGCTGACCGTGATCGCGGAAAAGGAAAATAAAAGCCAGAAGGCTTTTTTCATACGGCTTTAAATCCCGGACGTCGATCCGGATGATTACGTACTGTTCTTGGCTGTTGAAGATCCGGCGAGCGGAGCCCGGGTCCACACCGCCGCCTATGTCATCGTCGAGTGAAGGAAAGAACGCAAGCAATAACGAGAATAAACATTAGCAAGTATGGGCGGGATCAAACCTATTCGTTAAGCAAGTTCTCCGAGAGAATTATGCGTAATAAGTAGCTTTGACCCCAGCCTGCTTTCCAACTCCGATTTTCAATAATAATCTCAAGCCTTCTTGAGAATATTCCTTTTTTCCGCCGTTCTATAAACAGATGGTCCTAATCGGAAAGAATGCTGAGGCAAAGGTATTGCATATTCAATTAGAATGAATTAGAATGAATACGAACGATTTTGAAGGACTGAGTGCAATGCCCAAAACCCTCACTCTACGGCTATCGGACGAGACCTACGATGCCTTTGCGGCCTATGCCAAAGCGGAGAACAGGAATCTGGCCAACACCATCGAGACGCTGGCCTTGAAGCAGCTCGAAGAGGCGCTGTTCGCAGATGCTTTTGAAATGGAAGAGATCCTCGCCAATAAAGATCTTTTGCGACGCCTTAAAACGGGCAGCCGGCAGGCCAAAAAAAAGCGGGGAAAATTTGTTGGCTAAATTTCGGATCTTCGAGACCGCTCAATTCCAGGAAGAACTGGAAGCGAAATTAGGAGATAGATCAAAAAAAATTATCGCAAAACTCCATGGCTACGTTTACGCGCAGCTCAGAAAGCAGCCCTATTTCGGCAAGAATATCAAGAAGCTCAAA
>JAPKZH010000293.1 GCA_026393905.1 Candidatus Aminicenantota bacterium | reverse complement strand
TGACCCATTCCGGCTTATCCGGGCCGGGGATTCTCGATTTTTCCCGGTTTATCCGTCCGGGTGATACTCTCAGGATATCTTTCCTCCCGGGTATTGATTATCAGAAAGTGAAAGAGACCCTGCTGAACCGCATTTCCGCCGGAAATGCGCGGGTCAGGACGGTCCTGACGGCTTATGATCTGCCGGAACGGTTCGTCAACAAGCTCCTGGCTTTGGCCGGGATTGAACTTGATCTGACCGGGGCCCATCTCTCGAGGAAAGACCGCTCCGCTCTTATCGAGCTCCTGACCGGATGCCCGTTCGTGGTCGGCCGACTCGGGGGAATTCATGAGGCGATGGTGACCCGCGGCGGAGTATCGCTGGCCGAGATCAATCCGAAGACGATGGAGTCCAGGCTCGTTCCCCGCCTCTTCTTCGTCGGCGAGGTCCTGGACATCGACGGGGATACCGGCGGATACAATCTGCAGGCCGCGTTCTCGACCGCGGCCCTGGCCGCCCAAAGGATCGTGGAGCGTACTTCGGAATCAGCCTGACGACAAAAACCCCTCCCGCCCGCCTCGTCCACTCCGGCCTCGGTCACCAGGAAATGGAGGTGCGGGTGAAGATTAATCCGGCTAAATCTTCTAATAGGATATCATCCTCTTTCCAGGGGATGGAAGCTGGCCAAAAATCACCTCTTCTTTCATTCTTAAGGGTGATGTAATTATTGCCAGCATGTTTCAGGATAAGGGGAGAAGGGACACCACTCTTTAGTTTTAAGAGCGAAAAAAATGAAAGACGAATATAAAACCAAGAAGGAGATGACAAAAGAACTTCGGGAATTGCGTCAAAGAATTATTGAACTAGAGACTGCGAAAGTTCACAACGGACAGGCGGAGCAGGCCCTGCGGGAAAGCGAGGAAAAATTCCGAACTCTGACAGACAATATCAACGCGGGAGTTTATCGGAATACGGCTGGGTCGAAAGGTAAATTCCTCGAGGCGAATCCCGCCATCATCAAGATGTTCGGGTATGAAAACAAAGAGGAGTTCCTGGCTTTACGTGTGGCGGACTTATATCAAGACCCGGAAGACAGAAAAAAGTTTAATCAAAAAATGCTCAAGGACGGTTTCGTCAAGAATGAAGAATTGCATTTGAAGAAAAAAGACGGGACTCCCTTCATCGGGTCTGTATCGACCGTGGCCGTAAAAAATGAGCTCGGAAAAATCGAGCATTATGACGGCATCATCGATGACATTACCGAGCGCAAGAAGGCTGAAGCGGCGTTGCGGGAGAGTGAAGAACGGTATAAAACCTTGTTTGAATGTTCCCTCGATTGTGTGTATATCCACGATTTTGAAGGCAACTTTGTGGATGCCAACGGCGCGGCCTTGACTTTGCTTGGCTATGAGAGAGAAGAAATCCGATCTCTCAATTTCACATCTTTGCTGAGCGCGGACCAGATTTCTTTAGCTTTCCAGAGGATTCAAGAGCTCAAAAGGACGGGTCTGCAAGGAGTGCCGACGGAGTACAGGGTCAGGCGCAAGGATGGAGAATATGTGGATATTGAGACTCAAGCATCGATCATCTATCGCACCGGAAAGCCCTACGCAGTCGAAGGCATCGCTCGAGATATCACCGGACGCAAGCGATCAGAAAAACTCAGGAATGCCATCTATAAAATCTCGGAGGCGGCCAGTTCTGCCATCAACCTTAATGAGCTTTTTCATTTCATCCATGGCATCGTCACGGAATTGATCCCGACAAAGAATTTTTACATTGCTCTCTATGATTCCGAAAATGGGATCCTGAGTTTTCCGTATTTCAGGGATGAATTTGATCAGCCTCCTGCGCCCAAGAAATTGGGCAAAGGGCTGACGGAATATGTACTCCGCCAAGGAGAACCTCTGTTGAGCTCTCCCGAAAAATTTGAAGAACTCAAAACGAGGGGGGACGTTGAGTTGATCGGAACGCCGGCCGTAGACTGGCTGGGTGTTCCCCTGAAAACAGAGGATAAGACCATCGGGATCATGGTTGTTCAAAACTATAGGGAAAGCACGAGATTTGGGGAAGACCACAAGAACATCCTCATGTTTGTTTCATCCCAGGTGGCGATGGCCATCGAACGCAAAAGAGCGGAAGATCGGCTCAAAGCGTCTCTCGGAGAAAAAGAAGTTCTCCTTCGGGAGGTCCATCATCGAGTCAAAAACAATATGCAGATTATGTCCAGCCTGCTCAATCTTCAGACGATCGATATCAAGGATCCCACAGCCGTTCATCTGCTTAAAGAATGCCAGAGGCGGATACGGGCGATGGCCCTTGTCCACGAGAAGCTCTATCTTTCCAAGGACCTGGCCAATATTGATTTTTCTCAATATATCCAAAGCTTGACGCTTCACCTGTTCCAATCCTACCAAATCCATCCTCATTCCATTAAGCTCAATATGAATATGGAGAGAATATTTTTGAACATCAACACGGCTATTCCTTGTGGATTGATTGTGAATGAGCTTGTCTCCAATGCGTTGAAACATGGCTTTCCCGACGGCAGGACAGGCGAGGTTCGTATTGAGCTTTTCCGCGCCGAGGGCGATAAAAATTGTCTGGTCGTCAGCGATAACGGCGTGGGGTTTCCCGAGGGCTTGGATTTTCGCAACGCGGAGACCTTGGGGATGCAGATCATTTCGATGTTGGTCGATCAGCTGGATGGCCATATTGAGCTCGGCAGGCAAGAAGGGACATCCTTCAAGATCGTGTTTGAAGAGCTGAGAAATAAGCCGCGCATCAGTGGGATCTAAGCGGTAGGACGAAAATTGATGGGGGAAGTCGAAACTCGAGTTCCAGTGGAATAGATTTCTTGCGATTATAAGGAGAAGGAACATCGGGGCAGGTGCCGCCCTGTCCCCGATGCCTATGATTTATTTCTTTTCTTGGGCGGCTTTGATCTCGTCGATCTGCTTGCGGAAGATATTCTTCAGTTGTTCGCTGGGGGCGGTTTCCACGGCCTTGGCTTTATCGCCTTTGAGAAGATAGACCTGGGCCAGGCTCTGAAGCATGGGGAGCTTGCCGGCGGCCTGGGAGAGATCGACGGCCTTAAGTGCCAGCAGGAGACCTTTGTCCAGGTTGTCCTTGTCCTGGATGATGCGTCTGACATAGGCGCCGAGGACCATGGGATCCTGCGGATAACGGGCCGTGTATTCCTCGAAGAACTTGACGGCTTCCTCCTTGGACGCTGTCCGTCCGAATTAGGTAGGAATAGACATGCTCTTCAAACTGGAAAGAGCATTCAAACCATGACACTCAGCCGGTCCTTGATATTGACTTTAAATATTGAGTTTGTTATATTTTTTGGGCAAGGTGTTTAGGAGGAAACGAGGAGCCAGGGAAGCGGATGCTCAAAATATCTGAAACTAAACAAAATCCATTCGTTCGAATTTCAAATTGTCGAATACGAGTCGGGAAGGATTTGTATTTTTAACACCATGTCGGATGAGAATCGTCAGCTGAAAGATCGCCGGTCAAGGCCGACACGATTGATCAGTCGCTATACCCTGATCGGGCGCCGGAGGAAAGCCAGGCGGCAGGATGAGGGGAACAACTATTACGTCGATAAATTCGAATCGCGCTATCTGATCATGGTCGGCCTGGTCATGATCTTCTGTATTTTGGATTATAGCCTATCCTTCAAGATCTTCGATAAGGGCGGCGCTGAGCTGAATGTGCTCATGGCGACGCTCATGGCCAACGGGCGGGTCCTTTTGCTCTTGGTCAAACTCTGCCTGACGTTGATTTGTCTGGTGTTTATTCTATTGCACAAGAATTTCAAGGTTTTCGGGCTGATCAAAGCCCATGCCCTGATTTATTATGTTTTTTCCGTCTACTTCGTTTTAGTCCTCTATGAGATCTATTCTATAGCTTTAATCATCAAGTTCGAATCTTTCCCCTAAGCCCGTCCGAGCCCCGATTCGGGAGAAGGCCGGCCCTCGACGGCTGCCCGCCGCTCAAGACTTCGGCGCCCGAATCCAGGTCCCGTTCCAATTGATCAGATTCTTGTCATAATCGGCCATGGTATTGGACTCGAACAGGCCGGCCTCGCGGTTCGAGGGATCAAAGGTGAAGTGCTCGTCCACGCCTTTGCGCCCATAAGACATGATGATAAAATCGCTGTTGCCGACCATGCTCTGCTGGAAGCCGGGGAAGCCGGCCACCGCTTTTCCCGAGTAGACAATGAGAGGATTTTTCCATTTGTCCGTGACCGGGCAGCTTTCGAGATATTTTTCTATCAGAATTTTGATGAACTCATTGCCGGGCGAAAGAGGCCCGTTCTGCGTCCCCGCGGCGGGGGCCCCATTATGATCGACGGCATATGCAAGGCAGGCTTTGGCGATTGTGTCAATATCTTGCATCGTGCCGATCTGTTTGCCATAATTGATATTATGGAGGAGTTTGGGCGTAATCAGGGTTGCCAGAATGGCGATAATGGCCAAAACAACCATCAATTCTAGAAGCGTGAATCCCGCTTGCTTTTTTGTCATATAAAACCTCCCAGATTAATTTTATCATAGTTTTTGGATTTTGGCGATGAGAATCAAGAATCTTAAGTATAGAGAAATACGAACTTTTTTCCTTGAAATTTCGTATTCCTTATTGAATGATGGATTTAGGATATTTTTGAGGAGGAAGGGATGAAGTCTACAACTCTAATCTTTGCAGCATTTTTCGTGACCGCCTCTTTGGCCTTTTCTGCCCAGGAAATCAAGCCCTTGAGCCTGGCGGCTCAGGGAATCGACAAATTGGAAATCGATTGCGGCGCCGGATTTTTGAGGGTCCGGGGCGTCGAAGCGCTCAATTCTATAGAAGTGAAGGCCGAGATTTATGTCAGGGGCATCGCCGATAAGAAGATGAAGGAATTCCTCGAGGACCATGTCAAGCTGACGCTTGAGAAAAAGGGGAGCTCTGCCTTACTCGTCAGCCGGGTCGACAACCGTCCGTTTTCCTTTTTCCGGGAAGCGCGGATCGACCTGACGGTGAACATCCCGAAAAAAATGAATATCAGGATCGATGACGGCTCAGGCTCTATCGATGTGGAAAGCATCATCGGGAATCTTGTCATCGAGGACGGCTCCGGCGGAATTCGGGTGGAGAATATCCAAGGCGATTTAGATATCGATGATAGCTCCGGCGAAATAGAAGTCAGAGGCGTTACTGGAAATGTCTCAATCGATGACGGCTCAGGCGGAATTGAAATTACCGATATTGGAGGAAGCCTGACTGTGAGTGATGGTTCCGGGGGGATTGATATCGACAGAGTCGGAAAAGATCTGATCCTGAGGGGAACGGGAAGTGGGGGCGTTCATTATAGGAATATCAAGGGACGCGTCATAAAATAGCCACAAAATCGGTCAGCGAGGTCACAGACACCGGCAATAGACGATTTACATATTAAGAAATAAATAATTTTTTATGGTTTGGCCATAGGATTTGGGAGATCACCATGAAAAATCGGAGCGATAAGGTTCTTGGCTCAGTTCTTGAGGCCATCGGCGGGACTCCTGTCGTCAGCCTTTCCCGCATCGCCAACAACGTGGCCGGCACGATCCTGGCCAAGCTGGAATACCTCAATCCCGGGTTTTCCAAAAAGGACCGTCCCGCGCTCCAGATTATCGAGGACGCCGAGGCGGAAGGTCTGGTCAGGCCCGGTCAACCGGTCGTGGAATTGACGAGCGGCAATATGGGCACCGGATTGGCCATCGCCTGCTCTATCAAGGGCTACAGGTTCATCGCAGTCATGTCCAAGGGAAATTCTCCCGAGAGAGCCCGCATGATGGCGGCCCTTGGCGCAGAAGTCGTTTTGGTCGATCAACTGCCTGATTCCTTTCCCGGGAAGGTTTCCGGCGGAGACTTAGAACTCGTTGAACAGGAGACTCGGCGGATTGCCAGAGAGAAAAAGGCTTTCCGGGCAGATCAGTTTAAATTATGGGGAAATTTCCGCTCGCACTATTTGCATACCGGACCGGAATTTCTCGAACAATCCGATCATAAAATCGAAGTATTTTGCGATTTTGTGGGCTCCGGTGGGTCTTTCGCCGGCTGTGCTGCTGCGTTCAAAGAGGCCAATCCCTCGATCCAATGTTATGTTGTCGAGCCGGACGGGGCCGCTGCCCTGGCGGGCGAAGAGGTCAAGCGTCCACAGCATCGAATTCAGGGCGGCGGCTACTCGATGCCGTCGCTGATTTTCCTTAAAGCAGAGTATATCGACGGCTATCTCAAGGTCACGGACGAGGAGGCCATGGCCGCGGCTAGGAGATTGGCCAGGGAGGAAGGCATCTTTGCCGGTTTTTCTTCCGGAGCCAATCTTGCTGCGGCTCTCAAACTGCTCCGGGGGCCCTGTGCGGGAAAAACCGTCGCCATCCTGATCAATGATTCGGGGTTGAAATATCTCAGCACCGATTTGTGGCCTTCATAATTTATAAATCCCTGCCGGCCGCCCTACTTTTTCACAAATGCTGTGAAAAAGTCTGTTGAAAAGTGGCCGTTCTCTTTTCTTAATGTGCTGATTTTCTTATAGTTCCGACGAAATGCACAAATTATTGTCCTTCTCCGAAGATTCTCATTTTGGCCGACACCTATCTTTGATATACTAAAGAGTCCTGCCGGGGGATTGCCCCCTTAAGCGCTGAGGCCATGACCGGAAAAAGATCGATTGTCTCAATCGTTATGATCTGCGTTTTAGCCGTCGGTGTCTCGCCGGCCATGGGCCAGGTCATCTCCGAGCCGGACGTGCCGGCCCTCTTGACGCATATCATCCTAACCAAGGCGGCCGATGGCCTTGATATAAAATTGCTCTTCACGTTCTATTCGTCGTATCAAGCCATCGAACTCAGTTCCCCGAACCGAATCGTGATCAACCTCAACGGTGTCGAGGACATCGCCGCTCCGCGCTTGATCGAAGTCAACCAATCCGGCGTCCTGAAGATCCGGGCCGGCATGTACTTAAAAGGCATTGCTCGGGTCGTTCTTGATCTGACAGACGATATGCCTTCTTACCGCATTGCTCCGATCAAAGACGGGCTGATCTTGTCCATCCGGCCTCGGCCGGGAACGGCTCAAGCCATCGAGCCAAGGACTGGTGCCAAAACTGATCTCAAAGCTCGAACCGAGGCACGAGCCAAGGCGCAGGAAAAGGAGAGACAGAAAGCCGCTGACGGGGAAAATCCTACGGTCCGGAGAAGTCCCCAGGGGGTCGCCCGGGTCTTGAGCCAAACGAGCGAAACCGGGCCAAGCCGGAAAAGAAATTTTCTGAGAATCATCGCCTCCACGGATTATTTTTCTCCGAGGCAGGGAGTCCTCAAGAACGTTTACCGGCACGGCATGAATTACGGCGGCGAGATCAATGTCGGCGTCGCCCGTTTTATCGAGATCTGGATCGGCGGCCATTATTTCGGCAAAACGGTCACAGACGCCGCTACGGGCAATGAACGAAAAGTCAGACTGGTTCCGCTTGAAGCGGGGATCAAGCTCAGGCTCCACAAGGGCGTCTTCAACCCCTATCTCGGCGTCGGAGGCGGGTATTTTCAGTATAAAGAAAGGACCAGCGCCGCTACGATCAGGGAAAAACGGCCCGGGTTGGTCAGCCAGGCGGGATTTTTTGTGAAAATCGCCCGCTTTATTGTCATCGATTTTTCCACTCAATACAAATACTGTCCAATGGAAACAGCGGCGGGGAAATTCGACGCCGGCGGCTTCCATTTCGGCCTCGGCCTAGGCGTCGAATTCTAATCGAAAGTGCCGCTACTTGGAGGTAACCGGGTTTCTTCGCTTGAGCTCTTCGAGCCCCTTTTCCCAGGGGCCGGCCGCGCCCCACAGATAATAAGAAAAATAGCGGATGGTCTTCTGGTAGATCGGCACCCAGGGTTGAAACTCGGCGTAGTAATGATTGGACTCGCCGTTGGACGGATGGTTCATCCACATGTGCAGGAACTCGGGCTCGCCGACGGGGAAGGCCCCGACGAAGGCGATATCTTCGGCCGTATCATAACCCGCGTTCCATCCTTCCTTTAAGAGAATGACTTTGCCGAAATATTCTTCGGGGCGCATGCGATACTCTTCAAGGCCGTTCAGGCCGGGCACGATAAACACATCCTCCGTCCAGTGGCGACGGCCTAGCTCAAGGATAGGCTGAGGGCCGAGCATGTTGGCTTCCGGGTTCCGGAAATTCAAAGCAAATCGAACCTCGACAAGAGGGGAGTCTCCGTACAGCGTGAAGATTTTTTCGAGCTTGTTGCCGTAATAATCGGCCGACATCTTGACCTGAACGTAGGAGCCGCTCTTTTTCACGAGCTCGGCCTCGTAGACTTTGTGTGTCTCCATGCTGGCCTGCCCGAGAAAATCCTCAAACCCGCCGTAGGGATAGAAGCCCCGGTCGCGGAAAGGCCTTTTGTCGGTCGCCCACTCCTTCTCCGGCCAGAGCTTGAAGAAAATGTTGTCGTTTTTCTCCTTCACGATGTACTCGATGACGCGGGCGCCGATGGCCAGCAGGGTCACCTGGACTTTGTCGTTTTCCAATCGATATTCGTTGAGGCCGTCCTTATTGAGGTCGATGGCATACGCTCTGGGCGCGCCGGCGGCCGCTTCGACGCCGAGCTGGCTCCAATTTTCGGTGCCGAGGGCTTGGACGCAGACTTGATAAGAACCGGGCGATAGGGGAAGATGGAAAATCGTCTCACGGAATCCGCCCGGAGGAATCAGACAGTTGCGTTTCGTTTCATAAGCCCGTCGATTGGGTTCTCCTTTCCGGAAAACCTTGATCGTGACGGGGATGCTGTACTCGTCGGAGAAATTGTGGAGAGAGACCGGGTAGACGACCTCGGGGGATTGGCCGTAGAGGAGTTGATGGGCGGAGATCGCCCTCGGTAGGTCGAGGACGGCCAGGGTCCGCTTCGTCCGGCCTTCCCATTCGAATTGGACGAGGATGGGGTTGGTCTTCCCCATCGCGGCCAGGGTGGGTTGAATCCGGTATGTTCTTCCCTGATTAGCCTGAGCCATCGTCACGGGAACCCGAAGGTCGCCCTGGATCCCAAGCTCGGGCGCGGCTTTGACGACAATCGTTCCGGAGACCGGAGTTCCCCGAAGATTGGTCACGCTGACGCTGAGAACATAACCGTTGAATTCGGTCTGAATCTGGATCTGGTCGCCGAAGGTATTCTCGAGAAAGAACCGATCGAGGAGAAGCATTTGAAGCACGTTCCGGAATCGCCCCGGCCCGAGCATTTTTCCCTGCGGCAACACCCCCACCTCGCGGCGCTCGAGGATGGCTTTATACATGGCTTCGCGGTTGAACGGAGTCCCTTTGTCCGTAAACAGGACCATGCACGGCGGGGCGTCTTCGCGGATGAAACCCGTCGGCAGGATGAAAGGGACATCTTCGTTGTCGATCTGCTTTTTGTTGCCTTCCATGGCGATATAACCGTCATACTTGTAGGGATTGCATTCGGGAGCGAACACCGGGCGGAACATATACCCGCCTCGCTCCTTGACGAATTTGATCCATTCCTCCTCCGAGGGAGTATCCTGGATTTTCAGCCCATCCCAATTCGAGCAACCGAAGCCGAGCGTGCCGAAGCTGTGAGTGGCCTTTCCCGTCCCGACGTCGGCGACGATTTCGAGGCCGACTCTCGAAAGCCACTCGGGAAGCTGCCCCTGGAGCAGAAAATCCATGTAACCGTTGAAGGTGAACCAATCGTTGCCCTGGCTCATCCCTTTGGCGATGACTTCCAGCGGGTGGCCGGGGAAGCAGGTGACGCTGTGAAGGAGCGTTCCGGTGGCGAACCAGCCGCGGTGCATATCGAAATGGCTGATGACGTCGACGACGTCACGGATGAGCTTTTTCATGCGGGCAGCGCTATCGGGGTCGTCTGCAAAAACGACGAAAAGGCGCCTTGTCCCGTTTTCCAGGACAGAGGCCCGGACCTCACGAAAATCCTCGGCATTGGCCTGATGGCTCTTCAACATCTTCCAGGCCGTAGGGGCGCGGCGAACGGCTTTTCCAATCCACATTCCGGCGCCGGAGGACAATGTCGTATGGATGAGGAGGTTGAGCTTGGACTCGGAGAGCGCTTTTTCGATGCCGGCTAGAGTCGGAGCGTCGAGTTCCTGGTAGGGGGCGGAAAGAAGGCCGTCTAAAAAACCTTCGTCCAGGCAAAGGCCGGGAACGCCCAGTTCCTCGGCGATATCCACCTTGCTTTGGAGGAACGACTTCATCACGTCCGGGACGCTGATCTGATAGAGGTTCGCGTATTGATGCCATGTCCAGTAAATGCTGTGCCAGTACTTCGTGTAGCCGTTGAACTGGCCGAAGGTCAGGATGGGGCGGATTCCCCCGGCATATCTTGTCACGGCCTTGAAATCTTCCAGCCGTTCGGTCGCCTGGCCGACAAGCCGACCGCGGGAAAAAAATACAAGAAGAATCCCCAAGCAGCAGACTCGGCCACGCATTTTAATGCTTAGTTTCATCGTCCCTCTCCTTTTAACAAAGTTGGCATATCGAGATATTATTATAAGAAAAAATTGGAAGACACAACACCCGTCCCCTCTTTAAATTGGTTCTCTTCCATTTCTTGTCGGGAAAAATCATCTGGGAAACGATCCGGAAACAGCCTCGCTCCCAATCCGGGTTTTTCACGCCGTTCCCGACCCCTCCTTCTCGGCGGCTCAGAACTCGCTTCCCGACCTTGATTTTACGGACGTTCGCCGGGAAGCTCAGACAACTTCGCCGGCCGGCTTCTTCCGAGCCGGCTGCGCTCGAAGGAGGGCTCGGGAAGGCTAAACCCTCCATGGTCGCTTCGGCCGTCTCCGGATCGTTTCCCGTTTCTACCCACACGATATGGAAGAGAACCGATCTGCTATTCCGTCTTGACAGTCACGGCTTCTCATTGTAATTTGGAATGTTTCGAGCACGATTTCCTTAAATGAACGCCTATAATTTTCTGTTCAAACCGTTCCAGGACATGCGGACGGAGGACTATGCCTCCGTAGGGTTCAAGTCCGGCCTGGAAATCCATCAACAGCTGATGACCGAAAAAAAGCTGTTCTGCCGCTGTCCGGCCGGCCGGTACAGCGATAAATTCGACGCGGAGATTTTGCGGCATATGCGGCCGACCCTATCCGAGCTCGGCGAATACGACGGCACGGCGCTCATGGAATTTAAAACGAAAAAGGAAATCATCTACGAGATCCAACGCGATACGGTCTGCACGTACGAGATGGACGACACGCCTCCGTTCATGATCAATGAGGAAGCCCTGGACATCGCTCTCGGCATTGGAATGCTGTATGACTGTATCATGATCGATGAGCTCCACATCGCCAGGAAGCAATATCTTGACGGCTCCATCCCGACCGGTTTTCAGCGGACGACGATCGTCGGGGTCGATGGAAAAATCCCGTTCAAGGGCCGTGAGATCCGCATCGTCCAGCTCGGGCTGGAAGAGGATGCCTGCCGGGAGGTCAGCGATATCGGCCATCGAAGGACCTATCTCACCGACCGGCTGGGGATGCCCTTGATCGAGACGGTCACCGCTCCGGATATGCGAACGCCGCAGGAGGTCGCCGAGGTCGCCCAACTTCTCCGGCGCATCGTCCGGAGCACCGGACATGTCCGGACGGGGATCGGGGCCGCCCGTGAAGACGTGAATGTCAGCGTCAGGGGAGGAACGCGGGTTGAGATCAAGGGTGTTCCGCGCATTCCCAGGATCCCGCTCCTGACCTATCACGAAGCCATGCGCCAGTGGAATCTGCTCCGGCTTCGGGAAGAGTTGGCCGGGCGCGGCATCACGACGCAGACGTTGGCGGCCTCGACCGAGGACATAACCAGGCTCTTTCGGCGGACGCTCTATCAGCCGCTGCAATCGGCCGTTTCAAGCGGCATGTCCGTTTACGGCGTCCGTTTGAACGGCTTCAGGGGCCTGCTGCGCTGGCAGACGCAGACAAACACATACTTCAGCCAGGAGATATCCGACCGCGTCCGCGTCATCGCCTGCCTGACGACGCTTCCGAACATGGTCGACTCGGACAGCCACGGCCAGGCTCTGACAAGCGCCGAATGGCAGACGGTCGGGAAAGCCTTCAAGGCGAGCGATGATGACACGCTCGTCATCGTTTGGGGACCGGCCGAAGATGCCAAGCTCGGAGCGCAGGAGGTCGTTGTCCGCGCCCGCGAAGCGACGATGGGCATTCCTTCCGAGACGCGCCAGGCTCTGAAGGACGGCACAAATGGTTTTGAGCGCATCCTGCCCGGGCCCAACCGGATGTATCCGGACACGGATTTGCCGCCCAAGGCCGTCGACGCCGAAAGGCTCGATAGAATCCGAGCCGGACTTCCACCGCATATCACGTCGCGCGAACGCTGGTATAGGGAAATCGACGTCCCCGAGGATCTTATCGAGAGGCTCTCGGTTTCGCCGTATGCACCGTTGTTCGAGAAATCCGTCAAGGAATGGGGGCTCTCTTCGAAGCTCGCCTCGGTCCTTCTCATCCAGTATCCCAAGAGGTTGAAGAAAAAAGGGCTGCCGGTCCCGCTCCTGGACGGGGGAATGATGGAGGATACTTTAAAGGCGCTCAGAGACCGCCGAATGTTCAAGGAAGGCATCTTGCCCTTGCTGGAACAAGCCCTGGTCTCGGGCCAAAGCATCGGTCAACTTTTGCCGTCTCCGGGCACGATCCTCGAGCTTAAGGAAAGCATTGTCCAAACGGCAGAGAGTTTGTCCAATAAAAAAATGAAGGATGATCAGAGCCTAATACGGCTGGCCATGGGCAGGCTGATGCAAAAGTGGCGGGGGAGGATCGACGGGGCAAAGGTCGCGGATCAACTCGCCCGATATTTGAACAAGGAAACCGAATGAGCGAAGCGAATCTTTTCAAGGGCTATAAAGGGCCGGCGTTGGATGTCTTGAAGAATTTTCAGGCTCAGGTCTGGAGCGATGCCAAAATCAGCACGGCCAAGGGCCAGTATACGGGAATCATCTTGCCCCGGTCGGAGACCGAGGATCCTCTGCACATCGTTCTCAAGCTCCGCTCCGGCTATAATATCGGTATCTTGGCCAGCTCCGTCACGGCCATTGAGATCCAGGGCCGCAAGGAAGCCCACTACAAGATCCCGGAAAAGGAGTTTCCCTACGATCCCAAGAAACCGAGAGTGAAGCTCTTCGGCACGGGCGGCACAATCGCCAGCCGCCTGGATTACCGGACGGGCGCCGTGATCCCGGCCTTTTCTCCCGGCGAGCTGTACGGCTCTGTGCCCGAGCTCGCCGACATCTGCAACATAGAGACGGAAAAGCTCTACGGCGTTTTCAGCGAAAACATGGGACCCGAGCAATGGACAGGAACCGCCGAAGCCATCGGCCGCGAGATCGCCAAGGGGGTGACGGGGATCGTGATCGGTCACGGCACCGACACGATGCACCATACGGCGGCCATCCTGTCGTTCATGGTCCAGAATTCTCCTGTCCCGATCGTCATGGTCGGTTCGCAGCGTTCGAGCGACCGGCCTTCCTCCGATGCGGCGCTCAACCTCATGCACAGCGTCAAGACGGCGGCCGAGAGTGACATCGCGGAAGTGATGGTCTGCATGTTCGGCCCGACCTCGGATACTTACGGGCTCCTTCACCGGGGCACCAGGGTCCGGAAAATGCACTCCAGCTATCGGTCGACCTTCCGAACGATCGGCGACATCCCCATCGCCATGGTCAGCCGCGACAAGATCACGCCGCTCCGGCGGGACTACAAGCGCCGGCGCGAGGACAAGAATGTGATCATCAACACCGCCTTCGAGGAAAAGGTCAGCATCGTCTATTATTATCCCAACATGAAGCCGGACATCATTGACTCGCTCATCGATAACGGATACCGGGGAATCGTCATCGCGGGGACGGGCCTCGGCCATGTCAACAAGCCGCTCTATCCGGCTCTCAAGCGGGCGAAGGACAAAAAGATCGTCGTGTATATGACCGTCCAAACGCTCTGGGGCTACGTCCAGATGTATGTCTATGACACCGGCCGGGACATGATGGAATTGGGAGTCGTGCCGGCCGCCAACATGCTGCCCGAGGTGGCCTATGTCAAGCTGGGGTGGGCCCTGGGACAGACGAGCGACCTCGACGAGATCCACAAGATCATGCTGACGCCCATCGCCGGCGAGATCACGGAGCGCGAGCCGTCGAACGGCTACTTGATCTTGCAGGGGGGCATTCCCGAAGTCGAAGAATTCATCTCGAAGTTCAGGAAATAGCGCCTAGTGCCCCGTCTCATAAGTTTCTTGTTCCAGTATTTCGCAGAGCCGGGGCACTTCCAAGGGGGAGTCAAGCTCCCCCTTCGGCGCTTCGCTTCGCTCCGCTGAACCCCTGAGGGGGGCCACTCCGCCCCCCCTCAAACTCCCCGGCGGTTGCGCGTTCAAAGAAGTATCTTTATTTATGCAGGATATTGGCGAGACGCGCAGCTAGATATTTTCAGCTCTTTCCGTGATGACCCGGCGGAATGCTCCCACGACGAACGGGTCGAACTGCTTTCCGGCATCATCGATGATTTTTTGGAGAGCCTCCCAGGGCTGCATCCCTTTTCGATAGGGCCGGTCGGTCGTCATCGCATCAAAAGCATCGGCCACGGCAATGATCCGGGCACCCATCGGAATCTCTTTGAAGGATTCTTCCTTGCTGTCCGTGAGATCTTCATAATACCTGTGATGGGCCAGGACGTAGGGGACGACTTCTTTGAGGACGATGCCGACCTTGGCCAGGATCGAAGCCCCCTTTTCCGCGTGCGTCGCCATGAGGTCTTTTTCTTCGGGAGTCAGGGCGGCCGCTTTTCTGAGGACTTCGCTGCTGATCTCGATTTTACCGATGTCATGGAGGAGCCCGGCGACGCGGACGTTTTCGACCTCGGTCCGGGGCAGGCCCATGGCGATGGCGATTTCCATGGCCATCTCGGCAACGCGGACCGAGTGGCCTTTGGTGTAGCGGTCAAACGAATCGATGTATTTGGTGAGAATCTCCAGGATCCCGATATAGGCGTTCTTGAGCTCCAGGGTCTGGCGCTCCTTCTGTTCATAGAGGCTTCCCACGGCATAGCTGGTCAGGATGAGAAATCCCCCCCAAGACGTCAGTCTGAGAACACTGCTCAGGAACTGCCCCTTGATCAGGAAATATTGAGGAAAAACGATGATGCAGACGACGACCGCCAGGACGGAAAAAAAGGCCGAGAGCACGCCCAGGCGCTTGCCCAGGAAATAAGAGGCGAACACGACCGGCAAAAAATAGAAATTCAACAAAAGGGTCTTATCTTCGATAAAAAAGGTCCCCATGGCGGCGGCGAGCAGGATGATTAAAACCAATATTTTTTCGAAATGCTTGACGATGAATTGTTTCAGGCGATCCAATGTCATAGGATGTTCTCCGTTTTTGCCGCTCTCAGGGTAACTTACCCCCCCTTATTTTACGACGATGGCGGTATGAAAGTCGAGTTCCTGTCCATCGTGATATCGCGCCGGGCCGTGGTGATCGTGACGGTGAAGCCGGCGATGACATCGAAGAGCGACATCAGGCAGAGGATCAGGAACACGGACGACCCGGCCCCCTTGACGACGATGAATTCCACGAGAAAGATGATGAAGACCAGCGTCGACAGGATATGGTCCAGGATGGCGGCCTGGGACGTCCGGGTCGATTTGATGACCTCGATAAATAGAAAGATCATTCCCAGGATGATGAACAGGTCACCCACGCTCAACAGCCATGTCGCGCCGGACATCATCTTCAATCTCAAGAGGGCATTGCCCATAATATCGGTTTTTCCGATGACGATCAGGATGTCATAGACGACGAGCAGGAACCCAAACATCGGGACTTTCCTCAAGAACTTCATGCCGACCTCCTTGGCTTGAACATCAAAATCCAGCCATCATATTGTCCGGAATTATAGCAAAGGAGCGGCGGGAAATCAAAGAGAAGCCGGTTTGCGGTTGACTTTTCTCTCCCGATGCATATCATTATTCGCCAGAGCGTGAGGTTAAGGATGCCAGTGAAAAAATGGCCGTCTCTCCGGCTGAGCAGTCAGGTCCATGTTCCGAAATCGTTTCATGCCCGGCTGAAAAATAGGGAACTCGAAAGGTGAGCCCGATCGCCCATACCGGAATCGGCCTTCTCGGCTGGGAACTTGCTTCTTCCCGCAAAAACATCAAGACGTTTCTGCTGTTCCTGTTTGTCGCCAACCTGGCCGACATGGATTTTCTGTTGTATCTTATCTTCAGGACGCGCCGGTTTTATATCCACCAATATTTCACCCACAATATCTTTTTCGTGGTGATCGTGGCGTCGCTCCTGTCCCTGCTGCTCAAAACGCGCCGGGATCGCCTGGGGCTCATCCTGGTCGGCCTGTTCCATCTTGTCCAGGATATCATCGTCTTCGATCCCGTCCGGCCCGTCGGCATCCAGCTGTTCTATCCGTTATCGTCGAAGTTGATCAATATCGGCTTTTTCCCCCATCTTCATCGCGGCGGTCTCCGGGCCATGGTCTCGGCCGAGAACGCGGAGGTCCTTCTGCTGGAAGCCTTGATTTTTGTCGTGCCGGTCCTTATATTTTTTGGGAAAAGGCTGGGCCAGGATTTTAGGCGCCGCGACTTCTGGACTATCTAAAGGAAGCATCGAAATATGTGATTCTAGGGAGGCGTAGGCATTGCTCCTGAGGCCCCCCTAGCGGAGGGGGGCCCCATCGTATTTTCGATGGGGGGAACCGACGGGACTGGTTCCCCAGGGGGCCGGGAGCGATGCCTACGCCTCCCTGATATCAGATACGCTGAGATGCTCACCATCTAAGATCTATTTTTGACTTCGCCCATTCGCTGTGTTATAAAGTCCGAAACCCCATGAAACGCGTTTTGGTCTGCCGGTCAAGGGACGGCTGGGTCAACAGGAAGGTCCTCATGAAAAGAATCATTCCCGGAATTCTTGTTTTCTTTTTAGCTTTTTGTCCTTCTCTTTTTGCAGCCCTGAGCAAGCCCATCGTCCGCTATGACATCCAGGCGACGCTCGTCCCTCAGGATAAGACGGTCAAGGGACAGGAGATCCTGACCTGGCTGAACGATTCCGATGGGCCCGTGACCGAGCTCCAATTTCATCTCTATTTAAACGCCTTCAAGAACAACCGGACGACGATGAGGAAGGAAAGCGGGGGCCGGTCAGGACGTGTGAAGCCTGCCCCGGAAGATTGGGGATTCATCACCATCCACAGGATCCAGATCCAGGACGGGGCGGACCTGACCCCGACCATGACCTACATCCAGCCGGATGACCAGAATTCCGACGACCAGACGGTCATGAAGGTGACCCTGCCGGCTCCGGTGAAGCCCCAGGAAAAAATCAATCTGGCCATCGATTTCACCTCCAAGCTGCCCAAGGTGAAAAGGCGCTCCGGGTTTTCCGGCGATTTTTTCATGGTCGCCCAGTGGTTTCCCAAGATCGGCGTCCTTTGGAACGGGACCTGGAATTGCCATCAATACCACAGCAGCTCGGAGTTCTTTGCCGATTACGGCGTCTACAAAGTCGAGATCACGGCGCCGGAGAGATTTGTCGTCGGCGCAACCGGGAAACGGATTGCCGAAAAGAAGCACCCCGACGGAAAACGGAGCTATACCTATTACCAGGAAGATGTCCATGACTTTGCCTGGACGGCCTGCCCCGATTTTGTCGAATCAAAAGAAAGATTCAAACTTGACGATCCCAAGGTGGATACCGAGATGATCCTGCTTATCCACCGCGCCCACCTCAAGCAGAAAGACAGGTACCTGCAGGCTCTCAAAAACGGCATCGAATTCTACAGCAAAAATTATGGGCCCTATCCGTACG
>JAPKZH010000140.1 GCA_026393905.1 Candidatus Aminicenantota bacterium | reverse complement strand
TTTTCTCCATGCCCTTGACCAAAAAGCGCTTCGGACCATTATCTCGCGTGATCTGGGCATGCCCGACGGACAACTTGTCGGGACCGATGCCATCGACGGACCTCTCTATGTTTGTATCGTCAACGTCGGCGATTACGAGCAGATATACAAAATGTTTTACCGCCTGCGCGGTGAAGAAAAAATCAGGGCCATTGCGCTTCACGCTCCCATGGACGAAGCGGCCAACCAGCTCATGATCAACGAATCAAAGAATCAAGCCTATCTTTCGTGGGTTTCGAAGAAATATATTCCTGCTTATCTGGCAACCGCCATGAGCGGAGCCAAAGACGGGACGTCGATGTTTATTTATGCCAACGAGTGGAAAGAGGGTTTTCATGAGGCCCATGTTGATACAGCCTTAAACGGTACGCGTTTTATTCTCTGGAGGAACGATACGTCGGGACGGAAGGACTATCTCCACACCGACGAAACGATGACGAAAAAGATCATGCTTCAGATTTACAAGATTCTTATGTTTTACAACGAAATCAGTGCCAACGTTGTTTCGATCAATGCGGGGGATTTCGTGGTTCGCCTTGGGCCGGACGGGGAGCCGGAAGTGGCGATTATCACGGCCAGGAAGGTCGATATTAACAATCCCCGTTATGGCTGGAATGGCAAACGAAATGAAGTGTTTGTTCGCCAACCGAGGACCGCCGAACATTTGGCGAGACTTCTACAGCAAAGGATTCTGAACGAACACGCGGTTGATCTCGAACGGTTGCGAAAGGTCCCGGTTGAGGGGAAAGACGTAATGTTAAAAAACGCCTCCGCCATGATCCGTCTGGCTGATTTCGATACGGTCCTGGAAGGCGCGCATCAGGGTTTTGTGGAGCGTATTCTCCGAGACGGGTTTCCCGAGGGACAAGCCCGGGAGTTGGACGGAGCGTACGCGATCCTTCTTCAAGATTTTAAACACCGCATGGATCGCCTGGAGGGTCATGATTTTGATTATATCAGGGAACACAAGGCGGAAATTGTCGCGGCGATCGATCGATACCTCGAAAGATTAAGACCGGCTTCCGGAGCGCGGCTTGCCCAACACCCTTTAATGCCGGACCCGGAGGAAACCGATACTTCCGAATTGTGGCAGGCGCTGGATGCAATTTTGTCGAGAGAGCCGCTTCTCTTGCGGCTCGTGCGGCGATTTGCGATGACCCCCGGGTTTGGGAGGATTATTGAAAAGTTGTACGGCAATCTAAAAGAGGAAGATCCAAGTCAATTTGACAGTACGGCCGCCGAACTTCTAGCCGCGAAGGGGCTCATCGATTGCTTCGGGGGAAAGTTTATCGAGATCGTCGGATTTAATTGGCACATTCCGACCGATCACCAATCGACGGATCCTCGCGTGCTAAGGGAGGATCCGCGGTCCTTTTATACTGAGATCGACATTATGATTTATCTCAAAAGAGGGAATGCAGAACATCTTGATCCTGGATTTTATCTGGTCGAGGTCAAGAGGACCTTGAACTCCCGGGTCAACACGACGAAGATGTTTGAGACGAGGCAGTATGCCAGATACATGGATGCCGTAAGATGGTTGCGTGATTACCACAGCCCATTTAATGGCACTATTCTCGTGGCTATTGGACCCGAATTGGTAGAAAGGTCGCCGCGAATCAACGTGATCCGGCGTGATCCGTCGCCGCCGCATTACTTGATGATTCAACAAGAGGTTCTTCCCGAAAACGGAAACCATAAGAAATTGAGCGTCCGCATGGTACGAGAATGGGTCCGACAATGGGAAACGAATCGGCTGGGTGACTTCTCGCAGTCCCCGGCGCATCTCTTGACCTATTTGCAGGAGTACACGAGAAGATCGAGGTTGCGGAATGAATTATCAAGGTTGAGTCATAAAATGAGGGAGTTGGGCGGAAGCGGCGCGAGGATGGCGGAACGTCCGGACACTCCGCAAGAGCGTAAGTTCTTGGCTGCATTTAAGGCAAGCACCAATAAAAGTACCACAGATTTCGAAGCGGTTTTCCGATCCACTCTCGAGGCCGGAAAAGAGTTTAACCGGTTAAGAGCCGTGATCGAAATAGGCAAGGGTTGGGCTCCGCAGTTTAAAGCGCACGAGAGCAGACTTAAATATTTTGTCGGACAGGTCAATAATGCAGTCACGTTCCTGAGAGATCAAAAAGAGAGTGTTCCGGACGAGAATAATCCGCAAGCGTGTGTGGAGGAAGCGACTCGTATTTTAAATTATTGCCAAGGTCACTTCGAAGCGTTAGGTCGATCCTATCAAAGATGGGAAGAAGATTCCACGGTAGAAGTTTTGATGCCGACTCAGGGAAGATCCTCCGGGGTGATTCACATGGCGCCCGTTGACAGAGGCCCTGCCCCGGGGACGCCGTCGGGCCGTGCTTCAAGAGCTTACCAGGACCCCGAATCGGATGATGCCGAAGACAGATCACTGGCGGATGGCACATTAAGAGGCGCTATTGCCGAGGCCATGCGGCAGTTGAAATTGCTGATCCAGGCTTTATCCGGAATAGATCCTGCTTCCCAATCCGCCGCCTCCCAATTGCAAGCCGCTCACAGACGTCTTGAGGCGAATCGCAGGAGAATC
>JAPKZH010000464.1 GCA_026393905.1 Candidatus Aminicenantota bacterium | reverse complement strand
ACAGATGAGAAGGATGCCGGCGACTTCGGAGAGATTCGGGTGTTTTACCTTTTTTGATTTTTGCCTGGCCGCCGCCGGCCTCTTTTTCTTCTTGCTCATTGGCCGAATTATACCATATTTAGTTGAAGATGAGCACGACCGCTCTTTCTATGGGAAGCATCTCGATTTCCGTGATAAAGAACAGGATGGGTGGCGCGGATGTTGCCCCGTAACGTCCGAAGCGCCTGAGTGGTGGGTGGGAGGGTCTTGCGCGAGGGCGTTAGGGGCACGTCCGTGACAGGACCCATCCGGACTTTCATGGAAATCGAGATGCTTCCCTTTCCATTTGAATTGACTTCGGCCGACTCAAATGGTATAAAAGACCGAAGAGGCGCGGAGGAGCAACGAACGATATGTCTATGAAAAAGCTGGGCGTGATCGCGGCCTTGGGAATCGCCAGCCTGCCTGTTCTTTTTCCCCCGGACGTGCGGGCGGGCCAGAGGCAGGGGACGTTTGAAATCTTTCTCGGAAGCTACAATATCAACGAGCAGCGCTTCAAGGACGTCTATGAAACTGGCGGGGCCATCCGGGGCATTGTCCTGTCCTCGGCCCTTTTCTATAATTTTGACTTTTACACGGAGATCAAGGCCTTTTATAAGGTCGGCAAGCTGACCTACACCAAAGACGAGACGAAGCTCCTGCTGGTGCCGGTCTCGCTGGGCGTCCGTTTTGTTTTTCCGAGCCAGATCATTCTTCCCTACATCGGCCTCGGAGGGGACGTCTATTTCTATTATGAAAACAACATCATCGGCACGGTCCTGAATATGGCCAAGGGTTACCATGTGCTGGGCGGCGCGTATCTGCAGCTCGGGAAAAAAATTCCTCTCATGCTGAACGTAAAGCTGAAATACACGTCGGCCAAAGCCAATGAAAAAGATCTGAGTCTCCAGTTGGGAGGCCTGGAATACGGAGTCGGCCTCGCCATCTCCTTCTGACATTCCCTAAGGAATGATTAGGACCTTCAAAAAATCGAGTCGGCATGGGCCGGCGGTGCTCCTGTTCGCCCTGCTTTCGCTGGGGATGACCTATCCTCTCGTGCTCCATCTCGGCAACCGCATCCCTTCCGACCTGGGCGATCCCCTTTACACCGTCTGGGTTCTGGCCTGGGATTTCCATAAGTTGGGCGCAGGGCTGACCGGCCTCTGGGACGCCAACATCTTCTATCCTCACCACGGAACGCTTCTGTATGCGGATTCTCTGCTGGGCCTCGCCTTTCTGGCAGCTCCTCTTTTAGCCCTCGGCGTCCCCCTGGTCCCGGCCTATAACATCCTCTTCCTGTTGTCCTTCTTCCTAGCCGGGCTGAGCATGTACTGCCTGGTCTTTCATCTAGCGAAGTCCAGGGCGGCGGCTGTGCTGGCGGGGTTCATCTTCGCTTTTTTCCCCTACCGCTTTGCCCATATCAGCCATCTCGAATTGCTCTATATGGCCTGGATGCCGTTTTGCCTTTTATTCCTCCACAAGTTTTTCCAACGGCCTTCTTATAAGAACCTCTTCGCCGCAGCCGCTTTTTTTATTTTCCAGGCGATGAGCTGTGCCTATTATGGAGTCCATCTAGCCGTCGTTGTCTCGCTTTTCATCCTTTTTTTCGCCTGGCGGACGCGCCTCTTTCTCAAGGCGAGCTTTTGGGCGAAAATCGGCCTTTTCGGCGTCTGCAGCCTGGCCGTTCTCGGGCCTCTGTTTTATCCCTATATCCGGGTCCACCGCCAGATGCTGTTCGTCCGGTCACTCAGCATCATTCAGTTCTACTCGGCCCAGCTCCAGCATTTCCTGGCCGTCCCGCCGTGGAACGCCATCTGGGGCGGGCTGACGAGCAGCCTGGGAGCCCAGGAATGGCAGCTCTATCCGGGGATCCTCCCCATTTTTCTGGCCGCCGCCCTGTTCGTGCTGCGGCCGAAAAGCACGCCGATGACCGCCGGCGAGATTCCTGGACAACGCAGTTTGTCCGACAAATTATCTCTGCAGTTCTATGGGTTGATGGCTCTCTTTGCCTTCCTGCTGTCTTTGGGACCTGCCATCCAAATTTTCAACAAGGTCATCCTCCCGGGTCCCTACAAGCTCCTCTACAGCTGGGTCCCCGGCTTTCAGGGGCTCCGGGTTCCGAGCCGGCTATCCGTCGTGATGATGCTGGCGCTGGCCGTGTTGAGCGGATTCGGAGCCGCCCGTTGGGTCGAAAGAACGAAGTCGTCGTGGGCAAAGACGGCCGTGCCGCTCATCCTCGGAGGCCTCCTTGTGGCGGATTTTCTGTCCGTCCCGATCCCGCTGGCGCAAATGGATTCGCCCGGCCGAGTCCCCGCCGTCTACTCGGCCGTCAAGGAGCTGCCGGAGGGGGCCGCGCTTATCGAACTGCCCATCCCCCAGCGGGGCCAGGCCAAGTCCAGGGAAGCCCTTTATCTCTACTATTCCACCCATCACTGGAAAAAGCTGGTCAATGGATACAGCGGGTATATCCCGCCCGGGTATACGATTATCGGGGAAGCCATGCAATCTTTCCCGTCCGCCCAGACCTTCAAACTTCTGAGGGATCTCAAAGTGGACTACGTGCTCGTTCATACAGAGTGGTTCATGAGCGGCGAAGGGAAGAGGATCAAGGC
>JAPKZH010000074.1 GCA_026393905.1 Candidatus Aminicenantota bacterium | reverse complement strand
GCGGGCGTCCCTCCCCAGTTCCAACGGATCTATACTCGCTTGGAAACCGTCCTGGACCGATGGAATAAGGAGATCGACAAGCGATGGAACGGGACGCTCTACAACATGTTCACTCCCATGGCCTCGCTCCTTTTCGCCAACTCCAATGCCGGTTTTCCCATTCTTCGGAAGGAAAACCGGGAGCCTACAAAATTATTCATCCAGCGGCTGAAAGAGCTGGGCTGCCGCGGCGTTCAGCTGGATATCCAGTTTCCCATCCTCGATCCCGAATATTTCATGTTCGCTAAGGACAAAGGCCTGATTCCCAAAGATTCCCCCGACGACAAATCGTTTCTTGAATTCTACAAAAAAGTGGCCGAGGACGTGAGAAGCCAGGGACTCAAGCTCTCGGTGGAAAGCCAGGTCATTTTTATCCAGAAAACCTGGTCTCCTCTTCCTGTCGAGCCTTACTACGCCGAGTTCGAAAAGGACGGTGAGGCGGGGTTTGCCGTCTATAAGCAACGCAAGCTGGCCATGGCCAAATTGATCGCCACGGAGCTCAGACCGGATTTTTTTACGATGGAGGACGAGCCCGACACGGCGATGTCGCTGACCGGCATCCAGCTGTTGAAGAAAAGAGAAAATTATCTGGGAATGGTGAAGGAGCTAGTGGACGGGGTCAAGCCCCTCGTCCGGAACACGACAAAAATCGCCAGCGGCATCGGCATCTGGATGAGCGATTGGGAGGTCTGGCTCAAGGACCTCCTCAAGCTGGATATCGATTTTGTCAATCTCCACATCTATCCCATCGAAATCAACCCCTATAACATCCGCGAGGACATCGTGCCAAGGACGCTCGCGGCCGCAGACATGGCTCATCAGGCCGGCAAGGGAATAGCCGTGGGCGAGACCTGGCTCTTAAAGACCGGGCCTCTCGACACCAAGGATCCGGAAGTTATCTACGGCCGGGATTATTATGATTTCTGGATTCCTCTGGATATCGAGCATCTTCGGTTGATCCTCAAGATCGCCCATTTCAAAAAGTTCGAATACGTGTCACCCTTCTGGTCGTCATTTTTCTTTTCCTACCTGGTCACTCAGGAGGCCAGAGGGCTGAATACGGCGGAGCTCAAGCGCCGCAACAATCTGAAAGTCTTGCAGAACTTGCTGACCGGCACGTTTTCCCCAACGGGGTGGGCCTACAGGGAGATGGCGACACGCGGACCGGGACGTTAAAGGCGCAGGATTTAGCGCGGCCGCTCAAAACTGGGCTTCAAACGCCAGCGATTCGCCTGCTTTGAGCGTCATCGGTTGTGCCCATGTCACCCGGACCCGGCTCCCTTCCTGGCTGAAAACCGGCTTAAAGTCTTTTCCGCCGATGTCTCCCTTCAAGGCCACTGCCTTTTTGTTCTGGAGAGCCGGCGGGAGCGTGAAATAAAACTCTTTGAGCTTGAGCTCACCGCTGGCGACGGCCAGACCGGCTTTGTGGCCCTTTCTCCCTTCCGCTTTCTGGAAATATCGGCCCCAGGCCGAGCCCGTGCTCCAGAAGGTGCGAAAATCTTCAGGATAGACTTTGGGCGCAAACTCCAGGCTCATCGTCACCCCGGAATATGAATATCCGGAGAGCGCCAGAAGAATGCCCCATGAGGACATGGCCCGCGCGTAGTGATGGCCGCATTCGACCTCGTCCCAAGGGTTGCGCCGTTTCCCGTCATACCTGTCGCGCACGGCCTTGACGATCGTCAGCCCTTCCTCGACCAGGCCTTCGTACATCAGATGCGACGCGACATGGTATTCGATCCCTGTCCAGACTTCGTCCGAATAGACGAACGGCAGCGGCGGACGGCCGCCCTTCGGCCAGGTGCAGAGCAGCAGCCCTCGCTCATCGTTCAAGGCATAGGTCCGCTGGCTGTTGGAATAGTTCTTAAAATCCGTCATGAAATTGTAGTTGAAAATCGATCGCAGGGTGGTCTGCAGCCGGTCCTGAGGGAGAAAGCGGCCCAGCCCGGCGACCATGGCCAGCCACTGGCCTAGCATCTGGTCGGAAAGACAGCCTTCTCCGTATTGGTATTTTTTCTCCATCACCTGGTCGTATTTCTGGACATAGTATTCGCCGTTCCAGAGGAGGTCGTCGAACGCTTTCCTGCCTTTGTCGAACATCTCTTTATACAGCTTCGCCGCGCCCGGATCGCCGACGGCCTCGGCCATCCTCGACCCGGCCAGCAGGGCGCCCAAATAAAACGTGCCGATCATGCTGTTCGGCCCGTAGAATTCGATATCGTAGGTGTTATGCTGCTCGCCTTCGATCATGCCGTCTTTATTAGCGTCCCATGCCGTCCAGGTGTATTCGAGCGCCTTTTTGGCCTTGGGCCAAATCTTCTTTAAGAATTCCATGTCCCCGGAAAGCTGCCAATCCCGGTAGAGGTTGATGATCTTCCCCAGCTGCCCGTCCGCCGCGGGGCGGAATTTCCAGAACACTCCGCTCCAGAGCGGGAGCGAAGTGCGGAACACCATTTCGCCGCTTTCGTTGGTGTTGTTCAGGAAATCCACCTCCCGCATGAATCGCTCCAGGCTCGGAAAGAGGAACGCCAGCGACTGTTCGTAGTTCCAGACATGGGCGCAGTTGAGCGGGCAGCAGCCGCTCTTATCGTTACAGCCTTCAAAGCCAAAGAACTTCCCTCCCTCAAGCCAGAAGCAGGTATTGGTCCGGGTGATCGAAGCCTGGCTCGAAACCGCGTCAAGCACATACGGCGGCAACGTCGTCGAGAAGAAGATCTCATGGAACATCCGGCTCTCTTTTTCGAGCGGGGGAAGGTTCTGGAAGAGATGTTCCGCAGATTTCCAGGCATCGGCGAAGCGCTCGGCGTAGTGGTTCTTGAACATCTGGCCCCGCTGTTCGCGGACAATATCGAAGTAGTCGATGAAATTCGGGAAATTCCAGGAGAGGATGAACGGTAGTGTGACTTCGCCGAACGGCTCAATCGTCGCCATCAGCCCCAACGTTCCGATGTCTGTTCGTTTGTCCGGCGAAGGCGTGGCCTCCTCGAGGTTCTTCAAAACTCCGTCCTCCGCGAAATCATCCCAGAAGATCTGGAGGTCATCCCACCATTGGCCGCGCACCCAGTGGGAGAGATAGGTGATGTCCTTCCAGGGCGTGGC
>JAPKZH010000262.1 GCA_026393905.1 Candidatus Aminicenantota bacterium | reverse complement strand
AAAAAAACGGTCGTCGTAATCGATGACCAGGGACTGGAAGCTCAAACTTCCTCGTTTGTTAAGACGAACGCCCAGGAACAGCTTTCCGCAGGCAAAGGGCTGGAACAGGCGTTGCCTGTGTTTGGCATCGGCCGGGAAGGCGAAGAACCCGATGATTTTTCCGTTCAGGAGCCGGTTGAGGCTGTGGTAATGTTCAAGCGTCGGCCGGAAGGCTTTGGGCAAAGGAAAGATCTTTTCCACGAAAAACCGGCGCCCCCGCTTATGACCGATCAGAAATCCCGAAAGGTCGGGCTTGGCCGAGAGAGAGCCGAGCGCCTTGAACGCCTGATGAGCCTCCACCGCAAGATAGGCATCCATTGATTAAATTATAACACAGATAGTGGTTAGTTATTTGATGAGCTCAAAGGAGGCCAGGATCTTCTTAAAGATGGGGCCGAGGCCGCCGAATTTTTCCTGGGGTGCGATGAAAGCGAAAAGGTATGCGGTGGCACCGTCAATGAGAAGGATATTTTGATTGACGATCGTCGCCTGGTCTCTTCCACTCTGGGAAAAGACAACGCTCAGAGCCTTCCGGCCGCCAATCTCCCATTCGCCTTCCTCGAGAAGCTTGTAGTTCTGGACCATTTTGCTCAGGCCGGATAACCTCCCCTGAAGGATTGCCTTGGGGGACGTCCCCGGCGGAACGGCGAAAAAAACGAGGGCAAACTGGACGCCGCTTTCTTGAGGATTCATCAAAAGCGTCGTGACCCCGCCCTTGGAATCTTCTCTCATCGTCCAGGCGTTGTCAGGAGCGGAAATCCTGCAGGCATAGTTTGCGTTGACATAGGTCGAATCCGAGATTCCCGTTTTCAACCCAGTTTGAGTCCCTTCCTCCTTGAAATCCAGGATCTCGATTTCGAGATTGTCGGTCAGCTTCCAGCGGAGGCCCTGCGTTCCCATGACCGTCGGGCTGTCGATGAATTTCAGATGAGAAGGCCCGGCGACAAACATTCCGGCGGCGGCGTCTACGGCCGTCCATTCGCCCAGCCACACTTCGTCCCACATGTGTCCCATCCAGGCGCCGCCGCTGTAAAGCTCGCCCAGGACGATGCGCGTCGGAATCCCCGCCGCCCTGGCCAGCGAGGCGAACAGGATGGCGTATTCGGAGCATTTCCCCCGCTTCTTCTGGAGGACTTCGGGACCGGTCAGGGTTTCGGCGATGAAGTCCGAGACGACGTTAGTGTTGACCCATTTGAGGATCTTGCCGACGATTTCAGATGGGCTTTTTGTCTCACCCACAATAGCCGCCGTCTGTTTTTGAATGCTCGGGTCGTTGGGCTTGATGTAATCATCCTCGGACAGAAAAGCAGCTCCCTGTTCATAGAGAGCCTGCCCCGCCATGTCTTTAGCCGGGGCCGAAGGGCTGGTCATTTCCAGCACGGCCTCGAATTGGCCGCCCGATTCGTTCTTCCGGACAATTTTCTGGCGGTTGTCCTCGAGCCGGAATTCATCAAAGGGAATATTTTTCCAGCGGACTTGGAGCAGGGCCCGGGAGACTTTGAAAACATTGGGGAAAGATTTCCGGCTGCGGACCGTCAAGGTGTAGCCGTCGGCCGTGTTGAGATACGTGATGTTTTGAGCGTCCTCGGCGTCCGTCAGGTAGGCGCGGCTGCCGAGCTCGATGAATTGGATTTCCTGGATCTGACCGCCGCGGGCGATGCGATACCGGCTCGTGATCATATCCTTGACAGAGGCCTCGATTTCCTTGTCGTCGGCCCGGAGAATTTCGACCTGCATCGAATTGATCTTGATGTCGGAGGGATCGAAGATATTGAGGCGGAAGCTTTTTTGGCCGGCCTGTCTGGCGATTAGCTCTGCCAAGACGACATCGAAATAGACGTCCCCGAACGAAATTTTCCTCTTCTCGGGCTGGCCGTCCTTTTCTTGGACGGTCAAGGTCATCATGTCGTTTGCGCACTGGCCGACCACGTGCGTCTCTTTAACCTGAAACTTCGTCCGGATTTCGAGCGAAAGCGGTCGAAGGTCGGAATCCACGACATAGAACCCGGATTGACTGATTTCCTGGGGGTTGAGGCCGGCGACGTCGGTCTTGATGCGCTGGTCGTAGTCATAGCGGAGGTTTCCATCCGGAAGCTTCGTGATGATGATGTGCTGGTAGCCGTAGCCCGTCCCCTTGCGCTCCGTTTTCATCCAGTAGTCGCGGGTTTGGGAAAAAAGACTCGATTGGCAGAGAAACAATATCAGGACGAGAGACGAGTATCGGAAGAGCCTTTGTCGTTTATTAACGGTCATGCACGTCCTCCAAAATAGGGGACTCAATCCCCATTTCCTAATTATTCCAGGCTCCCGACGGTTTTTTCGACGGCCTCCAGGATCTCGCAGGATTTGACCAGCTCTTTCATCGTGTTGTGGTCTGGATAGAGCGGCCGGTCCTCTTCGAGATGGGCCACGTGCTTGCGAATTGCGCTTCTCGCTGCCTGGACGCCCTTGCCGGG
>JAPKZH010000065.1 GCA_026393905.1 Candidatus Aminicenantota bacterium | reverse complement strand
AGCGACCACTTGTCCCTGCTTCATGAAGACCATGGCGTCGGAATATTTTACCGCCATGTCCAGGTTGTGAAGTGTCACGAGCACGGTTTTTTGTTTCTCCGCGGCTAGCTTTTTGGCCAGATCCAAGATCTCCGTCTCATGCTTGGGATCGAGAAACGATGTGGGCTCGTCGAGGATGAGGATGTCCGATTTCTGGGCCAGGGCCCGGGCGATCAGAACAAGGCGCCGCTCGCCGCTGCTGAGCTGGGAATAGGGCCGAGAAGCATAATGTCCCAGGGCGACAAAATCGAGGGCCTCCTGGGCGATCTCGACGTCTCTGGCCGAAGGAGTGGAAAACATCGGCAGATAGGCCGCCCGCCCCATTAAGATGAAGTCCAGGACGGTATAGTTGAAGATCGAGCTGTGCTCCTGGGGAACATAGGCCAGGAGCCTGGCCCGTTCATCCTCCCGCATGGCGCCGATATCGCGACCGTCGATGAAGAGAGAGCCCTTGGCCACGGGAAGGATGGCGCAGATGCATTTCAAGAAGGTTGTCTTGCCTGCCCCGTTGGGGCCGACGATGGAGGTCATCTTGGCGCTTTCGAATTGGAGGTGTTCGACGTGGAGCGCGAAGTTGCGGTAGCGGAAAGAGAGATTCTGAACATGGACGCTCATAGCCAGACCCTCTTGGACCTTTTCAGGAGGACGATAAAGAAGGGGATGCCGATGAGGCTCGTGAAAATTCCCACGGGCACTTCAAACGAGGCAATGCTCCGGGTGATGTTGTCGGCGACCATCAGGAAGCTGGCGCCGAGCGCCGCCGACATCGGGATGACTTTTCGGTTGTCCACGCCCACCATCATCCGGACAAGATGGGGAACGATGAGGCCGATCCAGCCGATGATGCCGGCGATAGCGGTGGCGGCGGCGGTGATGACGGCCGTCATCAGGATCACCAGCAGCTTTTCCTTGCGGATGTTGATGCCCAGGGTTTTCGCTTCCTCATCGCTCATGGACAGGACATTCATTCTCCACCGCATCAGGATGAGAATGAGGATGCCGGCTCCCATCAGGGGCAGTGAGATGGCCAGGTCTCCCCAGCCGGCCCGCCACAGATTCCCCATCAGCCAATAAAACAGGGCTTGGAGCGCATAGGGGCTGGCGAAAAATTCGATGAGCGACAGCAGGGCCGAGAAAAATGCCGAGACGATGACGCCGGTCAAGAGCAGGGCGATCATGGGGGAGTCCGATTTTCTGGCGATGACCAGGACGATGAACATGGCGGCGATGGCAAAGACAAATGCGGAAATCTGGGGTGGAAAGCTCCTGCCCAGAAAAACCATCGACAGCGATGCGCCAAAAGCGGCCCCGGAGGAAATGCCGAGGATGTATTCATTGACAAGGGGGTTCTTGAAAAGGGCTTGAAGAGAGGCCCCCGAAACCGAAAGAGACGCCCCTACGGCCAAACCGAGGAGGAGCCGGGGAATCCGGACGCTGAAGATGATAATGAAGAAGTTCGCGGGGAGGCCTTGTTTTAAGGAAGGAAAAAGGGGAGAGGCCAATGTTTTCAGCAGGTCTTTAAGGGGTATATGGACGGTCCCGAAGAGAAGGGACAAAAGAAAAACAAGCAGGGGAAGAAAGTAAATCAATACGCCGAGAGCCCGCCTTCGACGATTATTCATGCGCCCATTCATCGCATTTGAGGAACTTCGAGAGCGAGGAATACAGGGAATCGACGCCGTAGATTTTTTTGAATATCTTGTTTCCTTCTTTGTTGATCTGCACCCCGGCGAACTTGTCCGGATAGAACAGCTTGGCCAGATAGAGGGTTTCGACAAGGACTTGGCCCATGTCCCACCAATTCCAGAAGCCGAAGGTATAAAAAACCTTTTTGTTCTTGACGGCGGCGACGGCGGCCAATCTCGGGTCGCGGAGGACATTCTCCATGGTGACGATCCTCTCCCGGGGCGGATAGTTGCCGTGGATCAGGATGATGTCGGGATTCCACTTGATGATCTGCTCGACATCGACGACCGTCTTGTCCACGCCGAGAGAGGAGGGGAGAAGATTTTGGGCCAGGTTGATTCCGCCGGCGGCATTGACCGGTTCGTAAAAGACGGGCGTCCGGTTCAATCCGCCGTAAAACGTCAGGTAGACGCGCGGCTTTTTGGTCCCGGGTTCGTCCAAGACGATGTTCTGGATGCCGGCGATGATCTCTTTGAAATAGGCCGTCAGCTCGGCGGCTCTCTCTTTGCGGTTGAGGATGTCTCCGAGCAGCTTGGTTTCTTCGAGAAGCCTGTCGAAGCGGCCCATCGAGGCCAGAGCGACGACAGGGACCTTGATTTTCGCCTGAAGAGATTCGCAGACTTGCCTGTCCTCGGGAGCGCCGAAGATGATATCTGGGTTCAAACGGGTTAGAGTCTCCATATTGACGTTATAATCGGCCATGGACGTGAGGGGAAGCTGGGCTTGAAGAGGATAAACGATTCTGAACAAGCGGTCGTTGGTGCGAAGGAAATAGTCGATTCCGACCAGACTGTCCGCGGCGCCGAGGGCAACGATCAGCCGGGTGATTTCAGACTGAAGGGAAAGCACCCGCTTCACGTTGGCCGGGATGGTCAAGGTCCTGGACAGGCTGTCAGTGATCGTCCGTTGGTCCTGGCCGGCTAGGCGGGCAGGCAGAAGGCTGCAGAGAGATGCGGCCAGCAGGCCGATAGCGGCAATAGACAGGATTTTTTTTATGAATATCTTCATGGCGGCAGGCTCTATTATAGAAAATTTTCGGCGTTCTTTCCAGAGAAAGGACGAAGCCCTAGGCATCCCCGGTTGTGCGATTTCAAAGAGGCATAGGCATCGCCCCCCGCCCCCTAGGGAACCAGTCCCGTCGGTTCCCCCCGTCGAAAAGCAGACGGGGCCCCCCTCCGCTATGGGGGCTTGGGGGCGATGCCTATGCCTCTTTGAAATCGAATATTTAGAAACCTTTCGCGCAGGCCATTGATTTTAAAGGGCATCAAGGATATACTCGGCCCGACTTGAGACCCTGAAATAGATCATGGACCTCACCATGAA
>JAPKZH010000614.1 GCA_026393905.1 Candidatus Aminicenantota bacterium | reverse complement strand
CATTTTAAAAATCCTTTGACCCCCAGCATCCGGATCTTGGCATTTTTCTTCGGAGCGTGGGAATAGAGGAGGATCGTCGAAGGCGGGCTCTTCTCGTCCTCATCGGCCAGGTAGATGGCGTAGATCGATCCATCCGACTTGGACGTCAGGCAGACCTTGGCTTCCTTGTAGGGGGCGACGGGACGCGTATCGTAGATGGCTTCGCCGTTCACCTTCATCCAATCGCCGATCTCCTGAAGCCTATGCAAGGACTCCGGAGGGAGCTCGCCTTCGGCGTTCGGCCCGATGTTCAAGAGAAAATTTCCGCCTTTAGATACGATATCCACCAACAGATGGATCAGCCTGTTCGCCGATTTATATTTGTCGTTCGGCACATACGACCAGGAGTTGCCCATGGTCATGCAGGTCTCCCAGACATAGTCCAGCGGCTTCTCCGGCACTTCCTGCTCGGGGGTGCGGTAGTTTTCGTATCGGCCGGCGACCGTGCGGTCGACGACGATCAATCCGGGCTGATTCTTCCTGGCCATAGCCGCGATCCGCGGCATGTCGATGTCCTGGTTGAAGGGCATTTTCAAGAGCCCTTTCAGGCTTTTATCCAGAGGGGGATACGGCCTGACCCAGCCTCCGTCGAGCCAGAGGATGTCCAGAAGGCCGTAGCCCGTCATCAGCTCTTCGATCTGGTTGTAGGTGAAATCGCTGAATTTCTGCCAGCGCTTCGGGTAGCGCTCCGTGTCGTAGTTGACGTTGCGGTCCGGCGTCGCCCATTCCGGCGCCCAGTAATCCGGCGAATGCCAGTCCGGCTTGGAAAAATAAGCGCCGATCCCGAAGCCCTCTTTCCGGAAGGCGTCGAAGATCTCCTTGACGATGTTGGCTTTTGGGTTTTTGGAGAATGGACATTCTGGTGATGTGATCTTATAGTCCGTCTGGGCCGTATCGAACATACAAAAGCCGTCGTGGTGTTTGGTGGTATGAACAACATAGCGCATGCCCGCGTACTTGGCGGCCCGGGCCCATTTCTGCGGGTCGAACTTGACCGGGTTGAACGTCTTTTTCAGTTCTTCGTAGGCTTTCTTGTATTCCACATAATTGTTCGAGCTGCGGCGGCACCATGGTTCGTCTTCCGAGCAGATGCTCCAGGATTCCACGACACCCCATTGACTGTACGGCCCCCAGTGCATCATCAGCCCGAATTTCATGTCCTGGAACCAATCGAGCTTCTTCAAGACCAGAGGATCGGTTTCCTTTTCGGCCGCCTGAGAGGCTTGTGCGCTCCAAACGACCGCCGCGCTCATAAGAAAAAGTCCGATGATCAAAAAACATAAGGATTTGTCGCTTCGCATGGGTCCGCCTTTCCTTTTTTCAAGATGCTTGTGATTTTAGCCCGATTCGGGCACTTTCGCCAAGAGATTTCGCCGTCGGACCCGGGCTGAACCGGGGACGCAGGGATCCCCGCAGGCTCTGAGTGGGTGATAGCTTGGAAAGCCCCTTTGATCAATTCACGGAAAGGGTAGAGAAAGAAAGACAATAAACAGGCGGCGTTTCGTCTGTGATTTATTTCAATAATTTTAGAATAACTTGACAAATAGATATTTTGGATTTATTTTGTATATATCACGATATATCTAGTTATATCATAAATTGAGTTTTATGGATTGGAGGTCGACATGTTTTACAGACACAGATATGGATTTTGGCCGAGGGGAGAACGTATGTTTCATAAAGGTGATTTTAAATATCTGATTCTGGACCTTTTAAAAGATAAGCCGCGTCATGGGTACGAGATCATCCGTGATTTGGAAGACCGTTTTCACGGCTTTTACACTCCCAGCCCGGGGGCTGTCTATCCGACACTCCAGTGGCTCGAGGAAACGGGCTACGTGACGTCGGCCCAGCAAGATGGAAAAAAGATCTACACGATCACCGATGAGGGACGCCGTTTTCTCGCCGAGAGGGAGAAAGAAACGGAAGGCATGAAGGACCATATGCACGACTGGTGGGGAGGCTGGCGCCAGGAGGTCCACGAGGACTTGAGAGAGATATGGCAGACATTCGGCGATCTGGGCGGTCTCATCGGCCGGACGGCCCGCCGCGCCGGGTCTGAAAAGCTCCGCCAGGTCCGGGAAATCCTGTCCAATGCCACCAAGGAAATCGAAAAGATCCTGAGATCCTGAAAAAGCCGGCCCTTCGGTCGGTTTTCAAGCCATGATTTTCCCCTGGATTTCTTGGAGAATTCCCCTAATCTTTCAAGGTGATAAAAAACGGAGAAATTCACCCCTAGAATCATCCAATCCGGCGATTCATTTTCTCGGCTGTGGACGTATCATTGAAAAGGTCGTATCCAGAGGTATTGTTCCATGCCGAGCAGGAAGAAGTCTCCGAAAAGAGAGGCTGTTGTCCAGAAAACGGACATGAAGTCCGCTTCTCGGAAAGCCTCGGAGAAGGCCAAAACTAAAGAAGATCATTCTCCCTTGATCCTCGTCCTTGAAAAAGAGGATGCGGAAAAAACGCTCGCCAGCCTGATAAAGGCGATGCAGGATCGCCTCCGCACGACCTCCGAGCTCAGAGTCCAATTGGAGAAATTGGTTGAAACCCTGCTTGACGAGTTTGCAAACGTCCAGGCGCTCTATCAACGCGTTATTGCCCTGGAAAAAGGTATATCGGGGGATGCCGCGAGCAGATCCCAGAAAAAGCCTGATGCCGCCACAACCGAAATGGTTGAGCTCGGCGACATGCTGCTTGAGGGAGGCAAAAAAGACCGGATCAAACAGGAAATAGAATACCTGCAGACGATCAAACATCTTCTCAAAAGTATGAATAATTTGCCGGATCTATTGGCCGTCGTTTCCAGCCCTCCTCGGCCCGGCGCCATGGCCGGCCTGGTCAAAGGCAAAAAAAAGATCCTCATTGTCGAGGACGATCCGATCAGCCGGAAGTTGTTGAATCATTTTTTGGAAAAAGATAATTACACGGTCTTGACGGCCGCGAGCGCGGAGGAAGGGTTTCAATCAATCGGCCGGGAAAAACCGGACTTGATCCTGCTGGATATCATGCTTCCTGGAGCCGACGGCTTTCAATTTCTTTCCCGCTTGAAAGAAAACGAGTCCGGCCCGCCTCCTCCCGTTTTTGTCATCAGCTCACTGGCTCAGGAATCCGATATCGTCAAAGCGCTCCAGGCAGGCGCTGCGGACTACATCCTCAAGCCCTTTTCTCCTCAGGTGATCCTGGTGAAAATCAGTCAGCTCTTTAGGTCGAGTCGATGAGCCACTTCGTCATTATCATTCGCGCCAGCGTCTACATTTTAATTCTTGTTGCCCTTTTCATTCTTCTTTACATCGTTCTCAGAAGGATCTATCAGCAGGTCAATGACAAACGGTTCAACCTGAGGTATGTCCGGATCGAAGGAGAACTCTTGAACGTCCTCTCGACTCCCGGCCCGGAATCCGCCGTCCGGTTGGCCGAAGAATACAAGCGATTTCCCGATGTGTTGACCAAGCTTATGCTCGATTACGCCAAGCTTCTTAGCGGACCTTCTTCATCGATCCTCTCAAAATGGGTTCTATGCTCAAGCTTCTGGAGGATAAGCCCATTGTCAGGCTGGCGGCTGTTCAGGCGATTTCACAGCTTTCCACCCCGGAAACGCTGGGCCTTGTTTTTCAGGCTTTCGAATCCGATTTGTGCCCGAACATCCATTCCTATATAAGCATCATTCTCAGCCTGGGCGCCAAGGCCGAGGTCAATATCCACGAGGCTCTTAAAAAACCTATTTCACAGGAAAAAATCGCCCTCCTGATCGAATTGGTGGGCGCCATTCCTCTTCGCTCCCTGTACCTGGATATTCTCTCGTTTGCCGATCATCCGGAAAAGGAGGTTCGGATCAAGGTCGCCCGAGCGTTGGGAGGCCTGTCGATCCCGGATTCCGTCCCGGTTTTGATCCGCTTGGCCTCCGATACAGCCTGGGAGGTCCAGGCCCAAGCCGTCAAAGGTTTAGGCAGACTCAAAAGCCCGGAAGCCCTGGATATTCTCGCCGAGGCCTTTTTTTCTAAGGATTGGCATGTGCGTTTCAATGCTCGGAGCGGGCTCATGAGCCTGGGCGAGGCGGGAGTCAAGAGGCTGGAAGAGATCTCCCAACAAACCCGCGATTCCTACGCGGCGGCCATGGCCGCGATGGCCCTTCATGATCTCTATCTTTCTTGCGAGCAGATGAATCCATGATCGGTCTTTTGAGTGTCCTCTTTCACATTTTTTCCTACTTGGTGCTGATCTATTTTCTCCTCCTCAACGGGTTTTATATTTTCTTCATGGCTCTGAGTTTTTTTGGGATTTCCCGCTACCGGCATCGAACGGAATATGTCCGGATGGAAGAAATATTCTTGTCTCCCTTGGCCAAGCCCATTTCCATTATCGCTCCCGCCTATAATGAAGAAAACAGCATCGTCGAAAGCGTCCGAAACTTGCTGTCTCTGGAATATCCTCAATACGAGGTCATCGTAGTCAATGACGGTTCGACGGATGCCACGCTAAAGAAACTCATCGAAGCGTTCAGTCTCAAAAAAACGCAGTGGGTTTTTCGGAAAGTCGTCGACCACAAGCCTGTCCTCGGCATCTATGTCTGCCCGGCGAACCCCAAACTCATCGTTGTCGACAAGCTCAACGGGAAGAAAGCCGATGCCATGAATGCCGGGCTGAATATTGCCCATTACCCTTTGTTCTGCGCCGTGGACAGCGATTGCCTCATCGACCGCGACTGCCTCCTGAAAGTCGTCCGTCCATTTCTCGAGGATCCCGAACGGACCGCGGGGGTGGGAGGGATCGTCCGCTTGATCAACGGCTGCACGGTCAAATCCGGTCAGGTCACAAGGATCCGGTTGCCACGGAATATTCTTGCCCGCTTCCAGACTCTGGAATATTTTCGCGCCTTTTTGGGAGGACGAATCGGCATGAGCCTCGTTAAGAGCATCTTGATCATCTCGGGCGCCTTCGGCGTTTTCCGAAAAGATCTTATCTTAAAATGCGGAGGCTATCGTCCGGCGTCCATCGGCGAGGACCTGGATCTCGTTGTCCGCTTACGCAAATATCTTCATGATCATAAGATCCCCTATACCATTCATTTCCTTCCCGATCCCATCTGCTGGACCGAGGTTCCGGAAACGCTGAGGGCCTTGAGGAAGCAGCGGAATCGGTGGCATCGAGGCCTGATCGAGGCCTTCATGTATAGCCGGAGGATGATCTTCAACCCCCGCTACGGCGTGACCGGCCTGTTCGCCATGCCCTTTTACTTGATCTTTGAGCTTTTCGGCCCCCTCATCGAGCTGCTGGGCTATGCGATTTTCATCCTTTGCCTGCTCTTCCGGCTCGTCGATTATCCCTTTGCTTTTATTTTCTTCCTTCTTTCCATCGCCCTGGGAACACTATTGTCCGTAGCGGCGCTCCTGCTGGAAGAGTTCTCCCTGCGACGGTTTCCCCGGACATCCGATGTTCTCCTGATGGCCGTTTACTGTATTTTGGAAAATATTTTCTACCGCCAATATCTGGCCTTCGTGCGGGGAAAGGCTTTTATCGACTATTTTCGCGGGAAAAAAGAGTGGGGGGCCATGGATAAGAAAGGATTTTCAGCGGAGATCCCATGCCCCTGAAAAAGCGCTTTTGTTTTATTCTGTGGCTGTGTTTCTGCGTCATGACCATCGGGGCGAGAGGCCAGGAACGGCTGGATCGGGATGCTGCATTAAAAAAGGCCTCGGCCGCCCTTAGTTCCCAAAGCTTTTCCGAAGCCATAAAGATATGCTTGGAACAGCTCACATCCGCCCCGGACGATTATGAACTCAATTTTCTCCTGGCCCGGGCCTACTCGTATTCCGGCGATTGGGAAAACGGGCAGCGGACCGTGGACAGGATTTTGGCAAAGCATCCCGATAATACCGATGTCCTTCTGCTTGGAGCCCGGCTGAAATTCTGGAAGAAAGACAACCGGGGCGCCGAGGAAGGCTTTGCCCGCGTGCTGAGGTTGAAACCCGACGATGCCGAAGCGTTGATGGGCCTGGCCGATCTTGCGGCCTTCGAAGGACGTTGGAACGACGCGCTCAACATCTATCAGAAAATCATTCAGCTTTATCCGGAAGCGGCTGAGGCCTATTTCAAGCTGGGGCGGTTTTATCAAGGGCAGGGGGATTACCAGAAGGCCAGGGAAAATTTCCAGATGGCCGCGAGCCTTGATCCGGCGAACGCGGATTTCCGAAATGTTTTAAGCGCGGCCAGCGCCCGACTTCCCAAACGCTATGAACTCCGGTATCAAACCATGATCGAGAGTTTCAACGACGGTAGGAAGGATTACCTCAGCCAGCAGCTTGTTTTTCAATTCGAGCTGCCCAGAAAAATCGGCCCTCTCCTCTTGAAATACAATCACACCCGGCGATTCCAGGAAGGCGATTCGCAGGTTGGTCTGGAATTCTATCCCAAGCTTGGGTCGAAAGCCTACGGCTATTTCGATTTCGGGTATTCCTCTCAAGCCCTTCATTATCCCCGGTCGTCCTATCTCTTCGAGCTCTATCAAGGTCTTCTCACTTCAGCCGAGCTCTCCTTCGGGTATCGGCGGATGAATTTTCCCGCCGAGTCGCTTTCTCTCTTCATGGGCTCGTTCGCCACCTACTTCGGCAATTATTATGCCGTCTGGCGTTGGTATTATAAGCCGGGCGAAGAAACCCGCGCCCTGTCCTGGTTTGCCCAGTTGAGACGATATTTTGCCGGCCAAAATTTCATCTATCTAGGCTATGGCCGGGGTTCTCGGCCCTTCGATATCGTTACGGTTCAAGACCTGTTGGTCCACGACTCCTGGATCTTTCTATCGGGTCTGGTTTGGTATCTCTGGGACAAAATAAGGGTAGAGCTCCATTTTTCGAGAATCGAGGATGCCAACGGCCCGCGACGAGACACTTTTTTCATCACGACCGGCTATCGATGGTGAAGGAACGGGCCGGGCGCCGGCATTGACCGCCCGTTTTTCCTGTGTTACAAATAAACACCGCCATGACCCGCCGGCGTTTTCTGGATGCCTCTGCGATTCTCGCCGCAGGTCTGGCCGTCGTCCTGCTCGCGACCTGCGTCCCGCCGCGGCTTTCTCCGCCCCGTGAAAAACCGGCGCGCCTGCGGTTCGGCATCATCACCGACCTGCACTATGCCGATATCGATCCCAGCGGCGCCCGCTCCTACCGGGAATCTCTGGTCAAGCTCGAAGAATGTATCCGAGTGATGAATGACCAAAAGGCCGATTTCTTGGTGGAGCTCGGCGATTTCAAGGACCAGGACAAGGTCAACCCGGCGGAGGGCAAAACGCTGTCCTACCTGAGGCGGATCGAGGACGTTTTCGAGAAGTATGACGCTCCCCGCTACCACGTCCTCGGCAACCATGACGCGGACAGTATCTCAAAACCACAGTTTCTTAAAATCGGCAGAAGTACAGGGATCCCGCCGGACCGAAGCTATTATTCCTTCGGCGTCAAAGGCGTCCGCTTCATCGTCCTGGACGCCAATTTCCGCTCGGACGGCACTTCTTATGACCACGGCAATTTTGACTGGGAAGACGCCAACATCCCGGCTGTCGAGCTCAACTGGCTGAAGCAGGAATTGGCCTCTTCGTCCAAGCCGGCGATGATCTTCATCCATCATCAGCTGGACGGCGAAGGCGCTTACTATGTCAAGAACGCGGCCGAGGTCCGGCGGGCGCTGGAGGATTCGGCCAATGTCCTGGCCGTGATCCAGGGGCACCGGCACGAGGGGCAGCTGAACATCATGAACCATATTTCCTTTTATACCCTGAAGGCCGCCGTGGAGGGGAGCGGAGCCGGCAACAACAGCTACGCTCTGGTCGAGATCGATCGTGACTTCAATGTCACGATCACCGGTTTCCGCAAGGCCGTAAGCATCAGGCTTCCGAGATATTCCGGGCCGGGAAAATAACCGTGTTTATCGGGATCCGGTTTCTGTTGCCAGGATGAAGCGGACGGGACGATGACGCCGCGGGAACGAGTGCTCATGGTATTAAGCGGCCGGCGGCCGGATGCCGTTCCCTGGTTCGGGGACCTCGATTATTGGGCCACTTCGCTCATCAGCCGGGGATTGAAGCCGGCCGACTTCAAGACAAGCGATTCCTATATTCAATGGCACCGGGAGCTCGGAGTGGGATTTTATCTGCAGGGATATTTTCCGTTCAAGACCATCATCGAAAATTGCGATGTCAAGGAATGGCGGAACGGGTATGACCGGTTCCGCCAGATCGAGACCCCCCGCGGAACCCTGCGAGAGCGCTGGCGGTGGCTGCCGGACTCTTTCGCAGAAGCTCCCGCCGAACATTTGGTGAAATCCGCTTCGGACCTTGCGGCCTATCGATATCTCCACCAGAATATCCGCTACGAGCCGGACTACGATTTTGCCGAGAAGCGGCGCCGCCAGGTCGGCGAGACGGGAATCGTGCTGGGCTACCTGCCGAAGAGCCCGTTCATGCAGATGGTCGCTCTGGATGCGGGGATCATGGCCGTGACCGAGATGTCCGCCGACGCGGCTGACGAGTTCGATGAGACGATCACCGCCGTAAGACGCTCGCACGATCGAGCCGCCGTCTTCGCCGTCGACAGCCCGGCCGAGGTCCTGATGATCCCCGAGAACCTTTCTTCCGAAGTCGTCGGCCGCCGCTTTTATGAAAAATATATGCGCGTTTATCATGAGACTTGGACACAAAGGATTGGCCAGGCCGGGAAATATTCCTGCATCCATCTCGACGGAACGCTCAGGGGCCTGCTGGGCGAGGTGTGCTCGGCGGGATTTACGTTCATCGAGGCCATGACTCCGGCGCCCGTCGGAGATTTGGAGGTGAGGGAGTGGGCCGCCTGGAGCGGGACTTCCAAGACCGTTTTGTGGGGCGGCCTGCCCGGGGTTTATTTCACGGACAAGGTCACGGATGCCGAATTTGACCGCCATGTGATCGGGGTCCTCCGGGTCATGCGCCGGGAGCCGCGCTACGTGCTCGGCGTCGCCGACCAGGTCCCCCCGGATGGGCTCGAATATCGCGTGAAGCGCGTCGGCCGGCTCGTCGAAGAATATGGCGCGGTTGAAATAGGTGAACCATGAAGCTCACGGGATTCGATATCAGCGTGTTCCTGGCTTTTATCGCGGCCGTCATCCTTCTCAGCATGCTCAAAAGCCGCCGGGAGAGAAACAGCGTCGATTTTTTCCTGGCCAGCCGAGAGCTG
>JAPKZH010000646.1 GCA_026393905.1 Candidatus Aminicenantota bacterium | reverse complement strand
ATGGGCAAAAAATAAAAAACATAACGACGAATAGACATGTTAGCACCTCCAAAAAAATTTTTTATTTGAAGTCCTCAATTCCCCAAAGGTTGGAAAAATGAGGCGATGGATTAATAAAATAGACGAAAATTGGGGAAAAATATCGGCCAATAACACTGACTTCAAGCCCCTCCCTTCCCTCTTACAGCTTATTCAGCGAAAGAAAGATCAGACTACAATACGCTCTGATCATTATTTTTCCTTAGCCTTGGGTACGTATTAAATTAGGAGCATTGAATCTATTTGTCAAGTTATTTATCACCTTTGGCGGCCGTTAACTCTGTTTATCTTATTGAAATTATTACAATTAGCTATAAAAAGCCCCATCACCCCTAAAGGCTAACTATCCTTTCTTTTTTTTAGAATTGACTTCCCTCGCGCTCCGGCGATATATTTAAAGCAAGGAGCAACCATGATTCTTCGAATCAAAGGAGGGGGACCATGAATTTCATCATCGAAGAAAAAGACGGTATCTTTATTCTGAGGATGCAGGGCGAGCTCAGGCTGACGGAAGCGCCGGCCCACTCGATCACGATGCAAAAACTGGTGAAAGAACAGCTCGAACTCGGGAAAGCCAAGTTCATCCTCGATTTCAAAAGAGTCGATTTCATCGACAGCTATGGCATCGGCGATCTTGTCGCCAGCTACGTTTCGGCCCAGAACAAGGGCGCTAAGCTGAAAATCGCCAACCTCTCCCTGAAAGTCCGTCTCGTCCTCAATTATTGCGGGATCCCAAAAATCATCGAAATTTTCGATGACGAAGAATCCGCCGTCAAGAGCTTTCGCTGAAGCCGGCTGAGCATGGAAGAAGGCACATTTAAGGTCTACAGCTATCGCTGGCTGGTCCTGCTGGCCTTTGTCCCGATTGCCTGCATGACCCAGGTGTTTTGGATCACGTTCGCCCCGATCACAAGCGTAGCGGCGCAGTTCTACCACAAGTCCGACCTGATGATCGGCCTGCTGTCCATGAGCTTCATGATCGTCTATGTCCTCGTCGCCCTGCCCGCAGCTTGGGCGATCGACACCTGGGGTTTTCGGACCGCGGTCGGTATTGGCGCCGTCCTGACGGCCGTTTTCGGCCTCACGCGCGGGATTTTCGCGTCGAATTTTACTCTGGTCTTCCTGTCTCAAATCGGCCTGGCCATCGGCCAGCCCTTTGTCATCGGCGCTATCACCAAGATTGCCGCCCGCTGGTTTCCGGACAAAGAACGGGCCACGGCTTCGGGGCTCGGGACACTGGCCCTCTACTTGGGCCCCCTGGTAGCGATGCTCCTCACACCGTTCCTGGTGCTGCGCGTCGGCATCAGCCGGATGCTGCTGGACTACGGAATCGCTGCGGCCGCAGCGGCCGTCATCTTCCTTCTTATCGCCCGCGAATATCCCCCCACTCCGGCCGGGCGGGATGAGCGTGTTTTGATGTTCGCCGGCCTTAAGTCCATGCTTCGCCAACGCGATTTCCTCTTCCTGCTCATCCTGTTCTTTGTCGGCCTGGGCATGTTCAATGGCGTTTCAACCTGGATCGAAGACATCATCCGGCCGCGCGGCTTCACGATATCCCAGGCCGGATTGTTAGGCGGACTGATGCTCATCGGCGGTATCCTCGGCGCGATCGTCATTCCCCTGATTTCCGACAAATTGCGACGCCGGAAGCCGTTCCTCCTCCTGGCACTGATCGGACTGATTCCCGGGCTGATCGGCATGACCTATTCCACCGGCTACTGGCTATTGCTCGCTTCGGGCTTTATCTTCGGCTTCTTCCTGCTCAGCGCCGGCCCGATCGGTTTCCAGTACGGGGCCGAGATCACCCGCCCGGCTCCGGAAGGCACTTCGAACAGCCTGTTGATCGTGATGGGGCAGATCTCAGGCATCGTTTTTATTTTTGGCATGGATGCGCTCAAATCTCCGGCGACCAAAGCCATGACGGTTTCGCTCCTCGCCCTTGCCGCTCTGACATTCATCACCGTCATTCTCGCCACATTTCTCCGCGAATCGCCGGTGCACGGGTCCCCATAGGATTAAGCTGCCCTTTCGCCTCCAGACCCAACGGGGTCAAACCTGCTCAATATGCGCAAACTCGCGGACATCGTCTAATCCGGGGTCAAACCTACTCGTTACGCAGCCTTTTCCCCTGGAATTTGCGTAACGAGTAGGTTTGACCCCGATTCTGCCTTCTCCTTGACATGCCTTCCCGTCTGGCGATATATTTTTTCACGGGAAAACGAATCATTTTGTGCTTTTAAGGGAAGATCTTCTTTGTTTCAAAAAACG
>JAPKZH010000474.1 GCA_026393905.1 Candidatus Aminicenantota bacterium | reverse complement strand
GAAGGATTCAACGGCCTTCTGGGTGTTGCCCTTGTTCAGCCAGGCATAGCCCAGTTTTAAATAGGATTTGGGCCAGTCGGGCTTGATCCGGATGGCCATTTCGTAATACCGGATGGCCTCGTCGGCGTTGTTGGCCTGCATCATGATTTCAGCGACATTGTAGGCCAGGGCGTGGTCGGCAGGATCGATCTCGATGGATTTTTTGAAGTATTGTTCGGCTTCCTTGAATTTGTTCTGCCTCATGTAGGCGTCTCCGATGCCGGCATAGACCTGGGCCGTGAGCTTGTGGTCCTTTTTATCGGCCGCCTCGGCGCCCAATCCCTCAAGGACTTTCTCGTACTCGGCAATGGCCCTGTCATATTCCTGAAGCTCCATATGGCAGTTGGCCACGTTGAGCCTGACTTTATACAACGACGGATATTTGTCGCTGAATGCCTGATAGAGGGCCATGGCCTCGGCGAACTTCTTTTGCTCGAACAGGGCATTCCCCTGAAGCAGCATTTCTTTGGAGCTTTCGCTGAACGGCCGTCAATTTATTGGAAAACTGCAGGTATTGGAGGATGATCAAAGCTCCTTCGATCGGATTTCCGGCTTCATCCACCACAATTCCCGTCAGGCGGCCTGACCCTCTCCCTTCCTGGGAGTAAAGCCCAGGCCCTGATAAGGTCAATATCAGCAGGCACATAGGAATGATGACCATTGCAGCCTTTTTCTTTTTCATCATCATTTCTCCTTAGGCATTTTTATCCCTAAATTTTCATTTTATCATGCCTATTGAAAAAACAAAACCCGGACGGCCATGAAGTAAGCAGTTCCGTTTGTCTGATTTCCAAGAGGCGTTGGCATCGCCCCTGAGGCCCCATAGCGGAGGGGGGGCCCGGACACTCTTGGAGGAGGACCCTTTCACAGGTTCCCCCTCCAACGGGCGGCGGGAATACCTGCCGGCCCTGCCACCCCTCCAAGGAGCATCCTCCCATGAATTCATTGCCAAATGCTCCTCGGAAGGAAGGCAGGGAGCGAAGCGAGCGTTGGAAGGAAACCCTAGGAAAGGGTTTCCTTCCAAGAGTGTCCGACGGGACTGGTTCCCCAGGGGCCGAGGGGCGATGCCAACGCCTCTTGGAAATCACATACTTGGAGATGCCTCCGGCCATGAACAGGCCGTGCGGGTCGAAAAAGGGCCGAAGTTTGATGGGGCCTTGGACGATAAGGGGGAACCCCTATTTCTTGGGCGTCAGGGCCGTTCTCAGGGCCTGGACGGATTTCTCCGAACCGATAATAAGCTGCTCGGGAAATTTACTGAAGGAGAGCAGGTCATTGAAGATGAAGCCGCTGAGGTAGAAATTCAATCCCAAGCCCGCCAGGTACTGCAGCCGCAGGTTCCGGTCTCGATTGATTTCCGCACCCTTCAGCCAAGCCCCCAAATCGGAGGCCTGTCCGGCGTAGGTCGCCAGCATCTGCACCGCCGACTTGAACCCTATTTCCGCCAGCGACTGGGTGATGGCTTGGTGGTCTTGGCGGTTCAGCCGCTCTTCAAGCTCATCCACGTTGATCTTCAATCCTCCCGGCTTGCCCACGACAACGGAATCATAGCCCTGGCCGACGATGTCGTTGCTCCAGATCGTCCCCTCGGGAAAGACATCGAAAAATGTCGCCAATTCGCTCTTGACAGTCTCCGGAGTGCTCTCATAAAAGGGAACCCACAGGGCCACGATCCCGTCCGGGTTCAGATGCCGTTTGCACACATCGAAGAATTCCTTCGAATACAGGGTGGCGGAGCCTTTGATCCAGGGATGGATCGGGTCGGTCGTGATGATATCGAACTTCTCTTTGGTCGTGAGAATATAATGACGGGCATCGTCGAAGACCACTTCGACGCGGGGATCGTCCAGGACGTCGTAATTCTCGGGCCCGAAGTAGCGGGCGACAACCCGTGGAATCAGCGGTTCGATCTCGCAGATGACGATTCTCTTGACGCTAGGGTAGAGGACAAACGTCCCGGCGGTCACTCCCGCTCCGCATCCCACGACAAGAACCGACTTGGGCTCTGGGTGGAATAGCCCCGGGATATGCCCCAACATCCTTTCGATCCGCATATCCGTGGCATCGCTCGATGCTTCGACACGTCCGCTGATATGGAAATTGCGCGTTCCTCCCTCCAGCTCCGTGACGGCGACCGAGGCGTTCATGCCTTCGCCCGCGTAGAGGACCCGGGCATTGAGTGTTTTTGTCGGCAGATAGCGGCCGTAAGCGATCAGCTCCCAGGGAGTCCGGGGTACGCTCCAGGCCAGCACAGCTGCAAGCGCCACAGAGAATGCCAATGAAACTACACCCGCGGTCCTGATCGCGGACGGCTGGGGAGTTCTGCGAGACACGGCACTGTCCCGGAAGAGCCGGACAAGCGGCGCAAACACTACGAGTGCGGCCGCGACGGACAGCCCGATCATCAGCCGCTGAGCCTGCTGTGTGCCGATGGCCGGGATGAGAATCAAGCTGAAACCGACGGCTCCGACGATCGCTCCGACCGTATTGGAAGCATAGACTTTCCCGACCAACCGGCCGCCGTCCTGTCCGGGCGATGCGGCGGCCGCCAGGGCCAACGGAAAACTCGCTCCCCACAGGCATGCGGCCGGCAGGATGGCCCAAAGACAGCGCACCAGGTCGACCTGAAAGATGAGCCAGGGACTTCGGGAAAGGGCAGGGTTGATCGGCCAATACGGGAGAGACTTGGCCAACATATATGAAGTCCAGGCGATCGCCGCCGCTAAAAGCATCTGGCAGGACCCGAGCGAAATCCGCGGCGGCACCTTGCCGCGCGATAGAAACGAACCGATGCCGCTGCCGATCCCAAGTCCGGCCAGGAACACGGCTAAAATGATGGAAAATGTGTAAACCGTGGCCCCCATCATCAGCGACAACAGACGCGTCCAAATGACCTCGGCGCCCAGCGCGCACAGCCCGGACAGGGCGATCGTGACGTACACGGACCAGGACGCCGGTGTTCGAACCGCGACACTCCGGCTCTGCTCGCCGGCCGGCGCGCGGTGCGGCGATCGCATCGATAGGCCGAGACTGAACAATGCCACCGCCCCGTTGATCGTTGCCGCGACATAGGTCGCCGTGGCCATATCGTGGACTCTTAACAAATAGAAACCCGCCAGCAGACAGCCGAACACTGCCCCGGCTATGTTCGTGCCGTACAGGAATCCCAGCCAGGAGACTCCCTGCGGCGTCGTCTCGACCCACCGGGCGATGGCCGGAAGCGTCGCGCCCATCAACATCGTGGGCGGGAGCAGACAGATAGCGCTGACCGTCCCGCGCAGCAGAATCCCCCAAAAACCATGACCCGCATTCGCCGTGTAAAACCGGACGACAAACGGCATCCCGGACAAAACGGCGATCCCGAGGATCCCGATTCCCAGCTCAATCAGGGAATAAACGCGCAAAGGATGCCGCCGAGGCGAGATCAGCCGCGGCAAGGCGAGGCTGCCCAGGCACATCCCGCCCATGTAGGTTCCCAGTAAGACGGCCAGCGAAACCGCGGTCGAGCCGATTATGAGCTGCAGCAGCTGGAGCCAGACGATTTCATAGATTAAGGCGGCACATCCGCTGCCGACGAACAAGACCAGCAATAAAGGGAGGAAACGGCGCGACGAGGGAAGGCTTGATGGCGGACTCGTGTTTAGTTCGATCATAGTGCGACGGCGACTCCTGGCGTGGGCAACGGCTCCGATTCAAACGGGAGAATCTTATTCCAGGCCCGGCCTGAAATCAAGCTGGAATACGAGATCCATATTTGCCCCAAGGAACAGCTCGTTAGCCAAAAGTGCTTGACTTTCCATTAAATCAACAGACAGAGCCCCCGCCCGACGGGTGGCGTGGTTCGGGGGCCCCCCGCCGACCCGAGCGTTTGATGCCGTTCATCCTTCTGCCTAAGAATAAACGAGATAGACCGCGAAGGGGCGCCGGGGGTGAACCGCGACAGGACCCGTCGGGCATTTTTATCGACAAATTTGGGACGAGATATTATCAGCCTTATAGA
>JAPKZH010000584.1 GCA_026393905.1 Candidatus Aminicenantota bacterium | reverse complement strand
TACGGAAGAACGGGAGAAAATTCAATCGGCGAGGCGACGGTATGAATATCTCCGCTTGTAGGATTTCAAAGAGGTGTCGGTATCACCCCCCGGCCCCTGGGGAACCAGTCCCGTCGGATACTCTTGGAGGGAAACCCTTATCCTGGGTTTCCCTCCAACGATCGCTTCGCTCTCTGCCTCCTTTCCAAGGAGCAGTTGGCGATGAATTCATGGGAGGATGCTCCTTGGAGGGGTGGCAGGGCGGGCGGGTATTGCCGCCGCCCGTTGGAGGGGGACCCTGCAAAAGGGTCCTCCTCCAAGAGTGTCCGGGTCCCCCCTCCGCTATGGGGGCTCTGGGGAGATGCCCATGCCTCTTGGATATCACATATTTTGAAGCTTCAGTGATTGGTCTACAGAGACCCTATTTTCCCGCAAATTTTTTTCGAAGCTTTTCCAGGGAGAGCGTGTTCAGGATATCTTTTTTCGCGAGCCAAGCCCGGCGGGCGATTCCCACGCCGAAGCGCATCATGGCCAGGCCGTGGGCATAGTGAGTATCGGTGCCAATGGTGATTGGTATTCCGAGATCCCTGGCTTTCTTGAGGTAGAATTCGTTGAGGTCCAGGCGGTCGAAGTAGGCGTTGAGCTCGAGTGCTTTTCCTTTTTTTCTGGCGGCCTCGAGGACTTTTTCCAGGTCCACTTCATATCCTTCCCGCCCTGAAATCAGCCTTCCAGTAGGGTGAGCGATAGTCTTGACATAAGGATTATCCATGGCTTTGATGATTCTCTCGGTGACATTTTTTTTGAAGCCGCTGTGGACGGCGGCAACCACAAAATCGAGCTCCTTCAGGAGCGCGTCTGAAAAATCGAGCTTACCGTCCTGGAGGCTATCCGCCTCTGTCCCTTTAAGGAGCTTAATCCCCTTCAGGGCGCCGTTGAGCTCGTCGATCTCCTTGATCTGTCTCTTGAGGCGCTCGGGGCTCAGGCCATGGGCATACTTGACCGATTGGGAATGGTCGCAGACGGCAATATATTCATAGCCCATTTTGCGGCCGAGCTCAGCGATTTCCCTGAGGCTGAGGTTCCCATCGCTCCATTCCGAATGGACATGGAGGTCGCCCTTGATGTCCGAATAATCGACGATTGTCGGAAACTTTCCTTCACAGCCCAGCTCGATCTCCCCGCGGTCCTCCCGCATTTCCGGCGGGATGAGGGGCAGGCCGAGGACCCGGTAGACATCTTCTTCTTCCTTGCTGGCGAGGTTTTTCCGGCCCTTGAAGACGCCATACTCGGATATCTTGAGCCCTTTGTCCTTGGCCATCCCGCGGAGTTTGATGTTGTGGGCCTTCGAGCCCGTAAAATATTGAAGAGCCGACCCGAATTGCGAGTCATCGACAATCCTGAGGTCCACCTGGCGTTCCGTTGCCTCGGTCTTGATGACGATCGAGCCCTTGGTATCGCCCTCGGCCAGAACGCGCAGCGCTTTTGGATATTTTGCGAAATAGCCGATGATCTCGGCGCCGGCCTTGCCGCTGGCCAGGATGTCGATATCGCCGATGGTCTCTTTCATCCGGCGCAGCGAGCCGGCCGCGGAGATCCGATTGACCTTGGGCATCTTTTTCAGGTAGTCGATGACCTCGTCGGCGATCGAGCTGGCCTCGTAGATCGAAATGCGCTCTTGGACTTTCTGGCGGGCTTCGATCCCTTTCCGGATGTTTTCCACTTTTTTTTCGCCCATGCCAAAGAGCTTGGCCATGGAGCCGTCGGCGATAACTTTTTTCAGGTCTTCGAGGTTCCGGACGCCCAGCTCTTTTTGAATGAGATGGATGGTCTTCCCGCCCATATTCTGGATTTCGAGAAGCTCCAGAAGGCTCGCCGGAACCGCCGACAGGGCTTCCTGATATTTTTTCATCCGGCCGGTCGCGAGGTATTCCTCGATCTTGGCGGCGATCCCGCTTCCGATGCCAGGAATTTCCCGGAGTTTATTCTCGACGGCGATCTTTTCGATATCCTCGTCCAAATCTTCCAGGATGCGCGAAGCTTTCCGATAGGCGATGACCTTGAACCCGATTTCCCCTTTGATCTCCAGGGCATCGGCGATGCGGCTGAAAAGGGCGGCGATCTCCTTGTTTTTCATGGGGATTTAGGCTCTGGATTAATGATAATTCAAGTTTTTCCCCAATTCAACCGGGTATTTGGAAGCGGGCCTGCGTCATAGAAATGGGTTTAAGGACTTGACAGGGGGGCGGGATCCTGATAGTGTAGCAATATAGCTACATTATCAGGAGGTACCCATGGATCCCCTTCAACAAATCGAAGCCCGGCGTCTGGCCATCCTTGACGGCATCAAGTCCATTCGCTCCATGCGTCGCGGCTCCATCACCGAACAGTTCTTCCCGGTTCTCCGCAAAGGTCAAAAGCAGGCCGCCCGGCGAGGTCCTTACTATGTCTTCACCCGGCATCAAGGCTCCAAGACCATCAGCCGGCGTCTGACCACTCCCCAGGTTCTCCAACAGGCCCGAGAGGACGTTGAAGCCTTCAAGCGTTTCCAAACTCTCTGTCGGGAGTACGAACGGCTAACCGAGAAGCTGGGTGAACTCGAACGTGAAACCGGGCAGGAAAAAAAACGCTTGAAATCCGGGTTGAGCAAGACCGGGAAGTAAAGCGGATCCTGGAGACGTTGGCCAAGTCGGGCAAGGCCGACCTGGAGGCCTGGGAGACGGCCTTGCGGGTGGCGGTGCCGGCCTGCGGGGCCAAGATCCTGGCCGGGATGTTGGCGGAGCAGGGAACGGGCCGGAGAGAGGAGGAGGTCGTTTGCCGTTGCGGGCAGCGCATGGAAAGCCAAGGGATACGCGGCAAGGGACTTCGGACCATCCTGGGGCCGGTGGCCTATGAACGGTCGATGTTTAAGTGTCCCGCTTGTCGAGAGACGCGTTACCCCGGGGATGAGGCGTTGGACGTCGCCGGGACGACACGCTCGCCCGGGCTTCGGCGGATGATGGCTCGGGCCGGGAGTCAATCGACGTTCAAGGACGGACGCGACGACCTCCGCATCTATGCCGGACTTGAGGTCAGCGCCAAGGATGTGGAGCGGGTGGCGGAGCGGATCGGCCAGGAGATGGAGGCCTGGAGTCAAGAGGAGCGGCGACGGACGCCGGCCGAGGAAGGACCGGAACCCGAAAACGACATCCCGATGATGTACATCGGTTACGACGGGACGGGGGTGCCGATGAGGCCGGAGGAACTGGTCGGGGTCAAGGGCAAGCAACCCGACGGTGTGGCCAAGACTCGAGAGGCCAAGCTCGGCTGCGTCTTCACCCAGACGGCGATCGATGAGAAAGGGTATCCGATCCGGGACCCCGTGTCGACAACGTTCGTCGGCGCGATCGAGACGGCCGAAGCGTTCGGCTGGCGGATCTACGGAGAAGCCCGGCGGCGGGGCCTTCTCCGGGCCCAACGGATCGTCATCCTTGGGGACGGGGCGGAGTGGGTCAAGAATCTGGCGGAGTTGCACTTCCCCCAGGCCGTTTCGATCATCGACCTCTACCACGTTCGCGAACACGTCTCGGGATTATGCCGGATACTCTTCGGGTCGAACGAAAAGAAGATGGAACGACGTCGTCAACGTTGGTGGGAGCTTCTGGATGCGGGGCGGGTCGAAACCATCGTCTTTCAGGCTCGTCGTCACCTCCCCGAAGATCCCGATCTGAAGAAGGCCGCGGAGGCCGAAATCCGTTACTTGGACAAAAACAAAGAGCGGATGCGCTACACGGAGTTCCGAGCGCAAGGCTTGTTCATCGGCTCCGGCGTGGTCGAGGCCGGCTGCAAAACCGTCATCGGCCAGCGCCTCAAGCAATCCGGGATGGAATGGACAGTCCGAGAGGCTAACGCCATCATCGCCCTGCGCTGCGTGATGAAATCCAACAGGCTCGAAGACTACTGGGAGTCCCGGGTGGCGTGATTTACCCCACTTTTATGACGCAGGCCCTTTGGAAGCGGAGGCGGGGCGAGAAAGTATTTCCCGGCCGTTGACATTTTCCGCGAGTATTTTTATCTTAGACACAGCTATGAAAGTCCTGCTGGCCGGATATAACATCGACCGCGAGGTCATCGAGGACCTCAAGAAGCATTCCCCGCCGCGCCTGGACATCACGCCGGAGACGCTGTCTGCCTCCTACGCCAGGATATCACGGGATCCGCGACCGGTGGACGAGCTACGTCGGGCGGCGCGCGAGGAAGTCGAGAAAGCGCGCCGCTCCAACCAGAATATTATTTTCAAAATGGGCCATCACTCGGTGGCCGAGCACGCCGTTTTTAACTTCGATATCATTGGTGTCAGCCGGCTGGCCATCGAGGAGATCGAGAAGTTTCGCCTGTGCTCCTACACGGAAAAATCCCAGCGCTATATCACGCTCAAGGATGATTTTGTCCTGCCCGAGGAAATCGTGAAAGCCGGGAAACAGGATATCTTCGTTGAAATCATAAAAGCCCAGAATTCGCTCTACGGCAAGCTTTATGAAAAGCTGCGTCCCTATTTTTTTGATAAGCATCCGGAGCTATCCGCCAATCCCAAAAAGCAGGCGATTCCGGAAGGCTGGGCTAAGGAGGACGCGCGTTATGTCGCGAGCCTGGCCACCGAAGGCCAGCTGGGGATGACGATCAATGGCCGCAACCTTGAGTTCCTGATCCGTCGGTTTGCATCAAAAAAACTAGCGGAACTACAGCAGCTCAAGGCCAGAATCTATGAGCTGGCCAAGGAGGTCGCACCGTCCATTATCTTGTTTACCGAATCCAGTAATTATGATACGAAGACCTATGAAGAATTCCGGAACAGGGCAGCGAGGTTGATGAGTGCTTCCCTTAAAAAAGGATGGCCGTGTCTCAAAGAGACAGTCCGCCTGGTCGATTGCACGCGCGGAGGCGATGATAAGCTCCTGGCATCGATCCTGCACACGACATCATCGCTCTCATACGGGCAATGCCTGGCCAAGGTCAAGGCGCTGAAGCCGCGCCGGAAGCGCGAGCTGGTGAAGGCCGCTTTTGAGCGATTGGAGTTCTACGATTTTCCGCTTCGCGAGTTCGAGTTTGTCAATTTCACGTTTGATATCGTGCTGTCGGCGTCCTGTTTCGCCCAGCTCAAACGTCACCGCATGGCTACGCTGACCTGCCAGGATTATGCCCCCGGACTTGGCGTGACGATCCCCCCCTCGGTCGAAGAGATAGGGGCAAAACGCGAATTTGTAGACATGATCGAACGGACAAACGACGTCTACTTCCATCTCAAAAATTATGTCGGACCCGCCGCAGATTATATTCTGACTAACGCCCACCGCCGTCGCGCCCTGCTCAAGGTCAATCCCCGCGAACTCTATCATATTTCGAGATTGCGGGAAGACACCACGGCCCAATGGGACATCCGCGATCTCTCCGCAAAGATGTCGGCCTTGGCCAAAAAGGCCATGCCTTTGACCTGTCTGCTCCTCGGGGGGAAAGATAAATATCCGAATATTTATAAGAAAGCATTCGGGCGGAGCCCGAAAGTGCTGCCTCCGGATCTAAAACAATAGACTTGCCTTCATTTAACCCGTTGAATAACAGTCGTAGTGCCGATCCCTTTTGGAGAGAGCGCCTATTTCATCTCTTTGGGAATAAGCTTATAGAACCTTCGCTTGCCAATCTTCATAATGTATTCTTTTCCGGGCTTCAATTCGAGCTTTAAAGCGATATCATCGATCCGGGCTCCGTCCAGATGAACGCCACCTTGACGGATGAGGCGCTTGGCCTCTCCGCGTGAAGGGCATAGTTCGTTATTGACTAATATATCAATGATATCTATTTCACTCGTATCAGAGATCTGGATAGAATCTGATACATTTATTTTGAGAGGCTGAGTTGAAATTTTCGTTTTGGCAGATTTCGTTGGGATAACTATTTTTATAATATTGTCTTCGTTGGGAATCTCTCTATTCTTATGAACGCGGTCGAACTCTTCGGCCGCTTTTTCGGCCTCCGCCTTCCCCCAGAAATCGGCGACGATGGACTTGGCCAGGTTGACCTTGAGGTCGCGCGGATTCACTTTGCTTTCCGCGGCCTCTTTTTTACAGCGCGCGATTTGGCCTATGGGAATATCGGTCAGGAGCTCGTAGTATTTGAACATGAGCGGGTCAGAGATGGACATGATCTTTCCGAAAATTTCCTTGGGCTGTTCGTTGATGCCGACGTAATTCCCGAGCGATTTGCTCATTTTCTCGACGCCGTCTAATCCTTCGAGCAAAGGCGTCGTGATGATGACTTGTGGTTCCTGCCCGTACTCACGCTGAATCTCCCGGGCAACAAGCAGGTTGAATTTCTGATCGGTCCCTCCCATTTCGACATCCGCCCGCAGCGCCACGGAATCATACCCCTGGCAGAGAGGATAGAGGATTTCATGGAGCGAAATGGGCAACCCAGTTTTGAGCCTCTTTGTGAAGTCATCGCGCTCCAGGATTCTTGCGACCGTGTACTTAGCGCTGAGCTCGAGGAACTGGTAGCTGGTCAAAGCGCCCAGCCAGCGGGAGTTAAAGTCGATGATGGTTTTTTTCGAGTCGAGAATCTTGAAAATCTGGGCCTTGTAGGTCTCGGCATTCTTTGCGATTTCTTCCCTGGTCATCGTCGGGCGTGTCGCCGAGCGCCCTGAAGGATCGCCGATGAGACCCGTGAAGTCGCCGATGAGAAAAACGACATCATGGCCAAGGTCCTGGAAGTGCTTCATTTTGCGCAAGATGACGGTGTGGCCGAGGTGAATATCGGGAGCTGTGGGGTCGAATCCGACCTTGACCTTAAGCGGCTTCTTTTCCTTGACCGAGCGGGCGAGTTTGGCTTTGAGCTCGTCTTCCTGGATGATCTCGACGCAGCCTTTTTTCAGGTATTCAAACTGTTCGTCGGCAGGTTTCATCGGCCATTTGTTCCTTCGGAGAATTTGAGAGTCCTTATTATATATAGATTGCCGGGGCAATTAAAGATAAATAGGTTTATCGGAAGCATCTCGATTTCCGTGATAAAAATGATGATGGGTGGCGCGGATGCTGCCCCGCTGCGCCCGAAGTGCCTGAGTGGTGGGTCAGAAAAAGCAGGAAAGAAGAATCAAGATTCAAAACTTATTAAACCCCCTACCCCCTTGACCAATCAAGGGGGGGCAAAAGGTCGAAGGGCGTTAGGGGCACGTCCGTGACAGGACCGACATTTTCAGTCCCCCTTGATTCCCAAGGGGGGAGGGGGTTTAATATCGCTAATTAAGAGTTTTTCAACATGATATCTTTCACGGAAATTGAGATGCTAACCGGTTTATCGAATGAAGACGCGGCGGCCGCGGACTTCCAGCCGGCCCTCAAAAAAGAGCCGCACCGCTTCAGAATAAATCTTATGCTCTTCCACCAGGATCCTTGCGCTCAATTTCTCTTCCGTATCGTCCTGCAGGACCGGCACGATGGCCTGGATAATGATGGGTCCCATGTCGACCTCGGCCGCTACGAAATGGACCGTAGCCCCGGAATAGCGCACGCCCCAGTCGATCGCTTTCTGCTGGACATGGAGCCCCGGGAAAGAGGGGAGAAGGGCCGGATGGATATTCATGATCCGGTTTTTGAATTCGTTACAGAACATGGGTGTCAAGACCTTCATGTAGCCGGCCAGGCAAATGAGGTCGATGCCACGTTTCCGGGCTTGGCGGATGATCTCTTGATCGTAATCTTCCTTGACGGGATAAAGCTTCGCGTTGACATAGAGCGTTTCCAGACCTCGTTCCTGGGCGATCTTCAAGCCCTCGGCCTCTTCTCGATTGCTGAAGACGAGGGCAACCTTGGCATCGATCTTTCCGGCCAGGATGGAGTCATGGATGGCCCGGAAATTCGAGCCGCGGCCCGAGATTAAAACCATGATCCGGCCGTGTTTCCTGGGGCTGACAAAGATTTCATCGGCCATAAGCGTTTCCTTATTTTATTCTGAAGAAATCCGGAATCGCGTCTTTCCAGGCTTTGAAGGCCTGCTTGATAGGCACGCTGACGAGCTTTTTTCCCCGGTGAGTCACCTGGATATTTTTCCCGCCGGTCCTGCCGACTACTGCCGCGGGGACCTTTCTTTTTTTTGCCAATTCCAGGAGCTTTTTCATTTTCGAGGCTTGAACGGAAACGATAATCCTGGACTGCGTTTCACCAAAAAGCAGGGCATCCGGCCGCAATTCATCCTTAAGATCGATCCGGCAGCCGATTTTCCTTTCGCTGAATATGCTGCTTTCGGCGAGGCAGACGGCCAGCCCGCCCTCTGAAATATCATTGG
>JAPKZH010000578.1 GCA_026393905.1 Candidatus Aminicenantota bacterium | reverse complement strand
CTGGCTGTTTTCCTCGTGGCCTATCTCATCGTCCGCAAACATGATTTTTCTCTCAAGTTCTCCCGGCATCTGGTTTTGACACTTTTCGGCCTGGCCGTCTTTTTCGCCTGGTTCGTCTTATATCCGCGGACTGCCCCCTATCCGCCCGTCAAGGCCTCCCTTGCCTCCGGGGACAAGCTCACCTTCTACGGCCTCTCCCGCGTCGCCCTCATGCGCGAGCCGGCAAAATTCTCGCTGCTCGAAGACAATCGCGATTATGATTTTACCTTTGCTTCGTGGAGAAAAATCCAAAAGCTCAAGGTGGAATTCGGGTCCCTGGCGGGCGATTACCTCCTACGGCTCCGTTTTTTTGACCAGCCGGTGATGGAGGAAAAAACCGGGAAAGAGATCAGGACGGCCGTCTTTGAATCGCCGCCCGCCTACCGGCGCAAGAATCTCTTTTTGTACAAGGTCTCAATCCACCTGGAACGGAAGTCGGATGTCCGGACGGTCCTCAATCCTTACGTTTTTGCTATCCGTCCCGTCCGTTGAACATCTCGAATTTGGCCAGCCTTTTTTTATGAAGCTTGAACTTGACCAATGTTTTGAGAATGGAAAGCCCGTAGATAACACTCCGGCCGAGCCCGATCTGTGAGGCGGCGGGAAAGTAGCGCGTCTCGATCGGGATCTCCCTGATTCGCATTCTGTGGAGAACACCCTGGGCGATGATCTCGGAATCAAACACGAAATTGTCGGAATTCTTCATGAAATTGACGGTCTCCAGGTAGCGCCGGGAATAGGCCCGGAGTCCCGAATGATATTCGGTCAGATACATGTAAAAGGTGGCGTTCTCGAGGGCCGTCAGGAAAATATTGGCCAGGTACTTCCATTTGGGCATGCCGCCTTCGAGCGGCCGGCCGCCCAGCATGCGCGACCCGAACACGGCGTCGCATTCGTCATACAGGAGGGGCATGACGAGCTGGGGAATGACCCGCGGGTCATACTGATGGTCAGGATGGACCATGATCATGATCTCACCGCCCAGCTTCAAGGCCTCTGTATAGCAGGTTTTCTGGTTGCCGCCGTAGCCCCTGTTCTTGTCATGGACAAAAACCCGCAGCCCTAATTTTTTGGCGAGATCGACCGTATCGTCCCGGCTGCGGTCATCGACGAGAATAATCTCATCGACCCAATCCCGGGGGATATCGTCGAGCGTCTGTTCGAGCGTCTTGACGGCGTTGTAGGCCGGCATAACGACGATCACTTTTTTGGCCCGCTTTGGTTTTTCGTCCAAACGCTCACCTCGCGCTTCACGGAGCCCTTTACTTATACCATAAAGCAGAACCCCTTCTCCACCCCTTATGCCGGGGCGAGGATTGATTAGGAGAAAAAATCTTGAGAGGAGAGATTTGAAAAGAGATGAAGCGACCATCGACCTTTTGAATCCCCCTTGATTTCCAAGGGGGTAGGGGGATTAATAACTCTAATTGAGAATCTTGTGACCTGGAAAAAAATCTGTTGGCAAACGTTATCCTCCGAATTCTTGAGGGAAGCCTCTTTGAGGCCGGCGAGAATGTTCGAGCTTGGACGGTAAAATAATAAGCGCCAAATTGTGGACAAGGACATCTCTTTCACACTGCCACCAAGCATGCGAGAATCGCAGCCGCCGAAAAAGGCGAAATTTTTATGGCGTGAAAAATCCCGGTAGGGAGCAAATCCCTTTTCAAAGCTCTCTTTTCGAGCTAATCAGTCCGAGCCTCTCTTGACAGCCCTCCCAAAGTCGACTATTAATCAGGAAGATGAATTGGAAATGGAACCGCCCGGCCTTCTTATTGCTTCTTTTTGGTGCCGCGGGCGCAGGCCTTTATCTCCAATTGATCGTCCAGGCCGGACGGTTCACGATCCTCGACCATAAATTTTTATTTTCGATGCTCCCCTTCTTGCTGTTTTTTATCCTGTGCGCCGGAGTCTTGGCGGCGGCATGGATCCTCTGCGCTCGGATCGAAGCAGGCAGATTCGGAATCGACCCGGACGACAGGCTCCGGGATGGATCCCTGGTCGTCATACCTCTGTTCCTGCTTCTGTTCTCGCCTCTTTTACTAAAACATTATTTGAGCCGGGACGACCTGCAGACGAGGCTTCTTTGGCTCGGCATTTTTACCGTCCTGGCCGTCTTCTATCTAAAGTTCGCCGACTATTCCCGGATCCTCCAGGACAGGTCGTTCTTCCTCAAAAAATGGAGAATTCGGTTCTGGAGCCTGCCCCTCAAAAAAAAGCTTGTCTGGATGTTCATCGCGACCTTTCTGGTCTATAACGCCTGCACGTTGATCCTTGTCGTCCAGGGCATCACCTTCTCCGGCGACGAGCCCAATTATCTTCTCATGTCCCACAGCCTTCTCAGAGATAAAGACATCGACCTGGCCAACAACTTCGCCAACAAGGACTATTTTCATTTTTATGACAAGGCGAGCAATCCCCGCCTGACGCTCGGCATCAACGGCCGCTACGGAAGAGATGGAAAGCTCTACTCCGTCAACCTGCCGGGGATCTCTGTGCTCATGCTTCCTTGGTATGGTCTGAGCCAGCTTGTCAAAGGAACGCTGCGCACATTCATCCTGAAAGGCAGCCTGTCGATTTGGGCCGTACTCCTGGGCCTTCAGCTTTATCTCCTGGCCAGAGACCTCTTGAGGCGGGAAACCCTGGCCTTTGTTCTCTGGATCATGGC
>JAPKZH010000610.1 GCA_026393905.1 Candidatus Aminicenantota bacterium | reverse complement strand
TACGGGATCATCGGTCCCTGGAGCATGGGCGTCACCCAGGCCGTCCTGGACAGCGGATTTTCAACCGAGGCCTGGTACCGATTCATCGAAAAATACAAAGTCACGATGTGGTATTCGGCTCCGACGGCGATCCGCTCTCTGATGAAGGCCGGCGATGAGATCGTGAAAAAATATAACCATTCTTCCCTGCGCTACTTAGCCAGCGTCGGCGAGCCGCTGAATCCGGAAGCGGTCATTTGGTCGGAAAAAGTCTTCGGCAAGCCCTTTCATGACACCTTCTGGCAGACCGAAACCGGATCGATCATGATCAGCAACTATCCCGGGATGAAGATCAAGCCGGGCTCCATGGGAAAACCCTTCCCCGGGATCGCGGCCACGGTCGTCGACCCGAAAACTTACGAGCCCTACGGCGAGCCGGGAAAGATCGGCCTGATCGCCATCAAGCCCGGCTGGCCGTCGATGATGCGGATCTATTGGAACAATGAAGAGGCCTATAAAAACAAGTTCAAAAACGGCTGGTACCTCACGGGAGATAGGGCCAGCATCGACAAAGAAGGCTACTTCTGGTTCGTCGGCCGCGACGACGACGTCATCAACACGGCCGGACATCTGGTCAGCCCGTTCGAGGTCGAATCCGCCCTGCTCGAGCACCCCGCGGTTGCGGAATCCGCCGTCGTCAGCAAGCCCGATCCGCTCAACATGGAAGTCGTCAAGGCCTTTGTCACTTTAAAGCCCGGCTTTGCGGCCAGCTCGGATTTGGAACTTGAAATCATGAACTTCATCCGCAAAAAGCTCTCGCCGCTGGCCATGCCCCAGGAAATCGAATATATCGATTCGCTCCCCAAGACCCGGAGCGGAAAGATCATGCGCCGCATCCTCAAGGCCAGGCGAAGAGATCGGCGATACATCGACGCTGGAGAACGTTTGATCTGTAAGATATTATGGGTAGAATAATTGGGGAAACGTTCCGAATTTAGAAATTCGGTCCATGTCCCCTGATTTTTCATGTTCCCCGATTTTTGCTGAAAGGAGTCATATCATGGAAGACCTGAAGGACGCCGTCCTTAAATACGTATCCGAAGAGTATCTGGAAGAGGGCAGCGACCCCATCACCTACGATACGCCCCTGATTTCGGGCGGAATCGTGGATTCGTTTTCGATGGTCTCGCTCAAGAGATTCCTGGAGAACAGGTATAAAATCTCCATCCCCGATGGCGATGCCACGCCCGAAGCGTTCGATTCCGTGAACAAGATCGTGGTCCTCGTCAAAAGATTCGTATCGTAAAAAGGATCATGGCTTCACCGAGTCATCGCCAGCGAACCGCGGCGGTCCCCTCAGGAGGGTCATTACGAGAAAAGCGAGGAATCTCCCTTCTCGGTGCGATGGGCATGAGATGGCCACGGCGCGAAGCGCCTCGCCATGACAGAATAGGCAAGGAGAAAACTAATGGCTTATAGCGATAAAGTACGGGCCCTCTACCAGGATCAATTGAAGGCGATCCAGGATGCCGGCATCTTCAAAATGGAACGGTACATCCACTCGCCGCAGGCCGCCGATATCGACGTCGAATTTCCGGCCGGCTCTTCGCTCAAAAAAGTCATCAACATGTGCGCCAACAACTACCTCGGGCTGTCCAGTCACCCCGACGTGGTCAAGGCGGCCCACGAAGGACTGGACTCGCGCGGCTACGGCATGTCCTCGGTCCGCTTCATCTGCGGCACCCAGGATATTCATCGTGAGTTGGAAGATCGGTTGACCAAGTTCTTGGGCACGGAGGCCACGATCCTGTTCCCTTCCTGCATGGACGCCAATGCCGGCGTCTTCGAGGCCGTCCTGACCAAGGACGATGTCATGATCTCCGACCGGCTGGTCCATGCCTCGTTGATCGACGGCATCCGCCTCTGCAGCGCCATGCACGACACGTTCAAACATTCCGATATGGCCCACCTCGAATCAAAGCTCCAGCTCCATGCGGACAAACGCTTGAAGTTGGTCATCACCGACGGCGTTTTTTCAATGGACGGCGACACGGCCAAGCTGGATGAGATGGTCGCCCTGTGCGAAAAATACGAAGCCCTGCTGCTCGTCGACGATTCGCATTCGTCCGGTTTTATCGGAAAGACGGGACGCGGCACCCATGAAAAGTGCGGAGTCATGGGCAAGATCGATCTCATCACGACCACGTTCGGCAAGGCCCTCGGCGGGGCGTCCGGCGGATGCGTGTCCGGCCGCAAGGAGCTTGTCGAGATGTGCCGCCAGAGAGCCCGGCCCTATCTTTTCTCCAACACCATCGCGCCGGTCGTCGTAGCCGGGGTTCTCAAAGTCCTCGATATCCTGTCCCTGACGACGGAGCGGAGAGACAAGCTGGAAAAGAACGCGGCCTACTGGAGAAAAGGATTGACCGAGGCCGGCTTTGTCTTGAGAGAAGGCGACACGCCGATCGTGCCCGTCATGCTGTTCAACGCCAAGCTATCCCAGGATTTCTCGCGGGCGCTCTATGATGAGGGCGTCTATGCCATCGGCTTTTTCTTCCCCGTCGTGCCCCAAGGGCAGGCGAGAATCCGGACCCAGATCTCAGCCGCCCACGAAATCCATCACTTGGACAAAGCGCTCGAGGCCTTCACCAAGGTCGGCGGGAAATTCAACATCCTGGGCAAGACGAAACAAGAAATCATCGACATGTACGGGATGTAGGGCCCGGCGCCGGTCCTCCGATTATTTTTGAATCCTCTGCCGGAGCCGGTTTGCCCGGGATCTATTAATACCGCCCGTCGGAGAAAGGGCGGTCCTTTGGAAACGTGTTTTTTGGTCCGCGAATTGTCTTAGAAGAAATAATAGACGGCGCCCAGGAGGCGGCAATTAAGGATATGTTTCACATCCATGACAACGCCTTTGTTGTCCGGCGCGCCGTAGGCGGCAACGGTCCATTCGATCTCGGCAGCCAATCTCAGTTTTCCGGAATTGTATAAAGCGCGGGGCGCAATCCGATAAAGGCTGTCGATCGTGAATCCCCGAGAATAGATCTCGCCGTCGACCGTCTCTTTGGAGCCGAGGTTTTTTGAGTATCCGGCAAAAAATCCGGCCTGGAATTTCTCTCCGTTCGTATGGACCTCTCCCCACAGGGAATAATTTTTGAGCGGCGTGTAATCGACATCATCCCGGTTCGCATCCATCACTTCATGGACGGCATATCCTCCTAGCATCGTCAAGTGATAAAGATTCTGTCCGTAGATCCCCTCGCATTTAAAGGTCCAACCCGGCATCGTATATTTGGCATAGGCCATGCCCGCGCCGTTGGAGATCGACTCGTCCGCCTTGTACCCCGAATTCGTCGAGAGTCGGGGCACGAGCTTCAGATAATCCACGCCGATTCCGCACAAAAGCTCGTGTCCGTTCCGTCTGTTTTTCCAGACGTATTCACATTTGAGATTGAGCTCGGGGAGCACGGCATTTCTCAGATAGGTGGAGCTTGCCCCTTCCGGCCCCGATGAGACAAAATCCCGCTGGGTCATGGCCGTCGCGACAAGGCTGAATTTCTCGAATTGATGGGTCAGCCGGACCTGGGGATTCCGGGAAAACGGCTGAAACGGGGCGCCGGTGTTGAAGGAGATAACGTCGGGGAAGCAATCCGCGATAAACATGGCATGCCAGAACTGGCCCACCAGCAGCTCGGTCTTTTGCCAGTTGAGCTTGACGTAAGCATGGCGCAGCCTGAAGCCGTTGATATCCTCGTCCGAATGGCCGAAGAACTCCGCTTCGACCAGGCCGGACGTTTTCGCGCCCAGCGCCTGCGGTCCTGTGATCTTGCCGACCAGGCGCGTCTGGATGGACAACATATTGAAATTCGATTTGGCGTTGATGTCCCGTCCGTCCGGGTCGAGGGACTCCCCTTTCGGGAATAGCAAAAAATGTCCCTCGCGGATGTTCACGGTCTGGCGCGAATCATAGATGAGGTCCGTTTTGACATATCCGGACAAGGACAGGCCGAAGTTCTCCGTTTTGGGATTGGTCTGGGCCCGGCCGAAGCACGGCCCGAACAGGACCGCCAACACAAGAACGAGAAGCGTTTCTTTTTTCATAATGGCTATTTCCTGGAAAAATAGCCTCTATTCTCTAACATTTTCCTTCATATTTCAACTGATCGATGACACCAGAAGCATCTCCGCGGGTGATTTCAAGGAGGAGTTGCTTTCGATGATGCCGATGAGGCGGAATTTTTCAACCTGGCATCCCAAATCCGATGCCGTTCTGGATAGTCAGGGCCGTTCCCGTATATTCGGGCGGACAATAGGCGGCCGCCAAGGCGGAAAATTGCGGCGAGTCGGAAACGACGACAAGGCCCCAAAACAAAACAGCCGGAATGAGAAAGCCGGGAGGAAGCTGGAAAAGAAATCCGGACAGCCCGCAAAATATAGCCGAAGCGATGAGTGAGGCCAGGGCGACCTTGCGCTCACCCACAAATCGGGACATCCATCCGCCGATAATACAGCCAAAAATTCCGATGCCGATCGCCAGGAAAGAGACAAGCGGGACGGAGCCCATGAATTGAGGAGCATTCACGGCAAAGCTCGCCGCGAGAAAGGAGGAGACCAGCGACCAGAAGGCATAGAGCTCCCACATATGGCCGAAGTAGCCGAAGGCCTGGAGGCGGAACGTCCGCAACCGGAAAATCCGGAAGGCCGCTCGCGCGTCAAAACGGGGGGTCTCTTTCAAAAAAGGTCCGTCGGGAACGCCAAGCAGGACGAGCAGGCCGCCGGCAACGGCGAAGCCTGAGGCCGCCAGCATTAAAATCCTCCAGTCGAAGTAGGCACCGCCGGCAAAAAATAAATAAGGGACGGCTGTTCCCGTGGTCAATGCCCCGACCATGATGCCCAACCTCCATCCTAAGCCCGTCCGGAACCACTGAGCGACGATCTTCATCCCCACCGGATATACACCGGCCAGGGTTACGCCTGTGAGAAACCTTAGGGCCAAGGCCAAGCCGAAGCTTTTTGAAGCCATGGCAAAGCCGGCATTGAATAAAGCGCCAAGCAGCGCCGAGACGAAAAAGACCTTCCGCGTCTTAAAAACATCCGCAATGTTTAGGAGCGCATAAAAAAAGGTCCCGAAAATAAAACCGAGCTGAACGGCGATCGTCAGCCAGGAGGACCGGACTTCTCCCAGGTTCCAAATTTCTTTCAAAACAGGGGCCGCCGCCGTGCCTGAAAACCAGGTAGCAGAGGCCAGGAAGACCGCCAGAGAAACCAGAAGCAGGGCCCGGCCGGATTTATTCATGGTGAGGTCCATGATCTATTTCAGGGTCTCAAGTCGGGCCGAGTATATCCTTGATGCCCTTTAAAATCAATGGACTCCATGGGAGCTTCTCCGAATATGTGATTTCTTAGAGGAGTCAGCATTGCCCCCGGCCCCTGGGGAACCAGTCCCGTCGGATACTCTTGGAGGGAAACCCTTATTCATGGTTTCCCTCCAACGCTCGCTTCGCTCTCTGCCTCCTTTCCAAGGAGCATCTGGCGATGAATTCATGGGATAATGCTCCTTGGAGGGGTGGCAGGGCCGGCGGGTATTCCCGCCGCCGAGAAGGGGGGCTCGGGAACGGCGTGAAAAACCAGGATGGGGAGCGAGGCCGTC
>JAPKZH010000133.1 GCA_026393905.1 Candidatus Aminicenantota bacterium | reverse complement strand
GGTGGCCTTCAGCCTGAATTTGGGCATCCAGACGAACCTCTGGAAGGAGACCTCGTTCGACCTAACCCAGGGGACGTTGGACCTGAGGGCCGGAATCCGGATTGGCCGATCGTTTCAAATTAGCCCCGAGCTCATGTACGTCACGTCTCACAAGTTCCATCTCGATTATGGCTATATCTACCCCGGCGTCATGCTCAACTACGTGGCCAAGAACTTCTTTATCGGGGCGGGGGCCGTCCTGCCGATCGTCTACGGAGGAGGGGAGTCGGACTCGGGCAATCCTGCCCCCAAGATCAATGTCGGCTATATCGCCGATCACCTCATGCTGACCGCCTACATCATCATGCGGACGGAGAATGATCCCTACGGCGATTTCAATTTCCCGAACTTCAATTTCATCGGCGCGACGGTCGGTTACAAGTTCTAGCAGTTCGACTCGTGCGGACGAATCCGGGGATGTTCCCTGAAACGTTCCCTTTTATTATCGTCGGCGGGCGAGAGGGGAGTCGAGAGCGACGGTTTCCCCTTCTCAAGGCTTGGCAGTCTGGACTATAATGAGCCAAAGGCACAAGAACCGTGATGAGAAAAGAATTCTCCGTTCTGGCCCCCTTAGAGAAGCTAAAAGAGTGGGAAGACTTCTATAATCACAGCCGCCCTCATGTTGCCCCAGGAAGGCAAACGCCATACGAGCGGTTTCGGGAAAAATCCGGGCTTGCCGTGTAAACAATCATGCGTGAACCCACAGCCTTTTGAGACTTGACATCTTGCGAAAAGGAATTCATCATGATGGTCCTTGTTCGGTGTGATCTCCACATAAAGCATCTTTTTATCACAGGAATCAGACGTGTCGATGACCGGAAGATTTAGGATTATTCGATGGCCCCGAGCTTTCAAATCCGGGGCTTTCTGGATGATCGTGATCCTGATCCTGGCCGCAGCCTATGGTTTTATTTGTATCAACAAGCAGCTTTCATCGGGGAATGATTTTCCGATTTATTATTCTGCGTCAAAAAAGATGTTGTCCGGGCAATCTCCCTATGATGTTGACAGCGGGCTTCATGGTTATGTCTATCTGCCGTTTTTCGGCCTCTTGATCAGTCCTCTTTCGTTTTTACCCCTCAACGCGGCTGTCATCGTTTGGTATATCATCAATCTCCTGCTGATGGGGACAGACATCTGGATGATGAAGAACATTCTTGGCTTTTTTTCTCACGCAGGGTCAGCGTCCTTTCCGCTCATCATCGCGTTGATGATCACAGCACAGTTTTTTCTGCTCAACCTCGACCTGGGCCAGGCCAACCTTGTGATCCTAACCTGTTCTCTTTTCGCGGTTTACTTGTTTTCCAAGGGTTCAGGCGAATTTTTCCCCGGATTCCTGCTGGGAACGATTTCCCTCATCAAACCCTTTTTTTTGATTTTTTTCCTTCCCTTGCTTGTCAGGGACCGCTGGAGAGCTTTTTTGAGCGGAATATCTGCAGTTCTTCTGCTTGGCTTGATCTTGCCTAGCGTCATGGTCGGACCTCACCTGACAATAGAGATGATGGAAAACTGGCATCAAAAAATCATTGTGCCGCAAAGGAGCGGGGAACTCCAGGGATCCAAGGTTTTGGATCAGTCTCCCTCGGCCGGATTGAGGCGGCTGGTCGTGGATTCACCGGCCTTCAGCGACAAAAAAGTGAATTTGGCATCCCTCTCACATAAAGAATACAAAAGACTGAGCATGATCTTGCAGGTCGTGCTTTTTTCCCTGTTCGTTTTTCCCATTCTTGTCGGAAGACATAAAAAAACAGTCGAATCCCTTTTCCTGGACTTCGCCCTCTGCTACTGTGCCGTGGTTCTGCTTTTCGGATTTAATCTCAAGGCCCAATTTGTTGTCCTTCTTTTTCCATTGGCTCTTTTGATGCTTCTCTGGAAAAATACCCTTAGAAGGAAAGAAAGCTTAGGAACAGTCACAAAGTATCTTCTTGTCATCGCCGGGATTTTGATTTTTACACCGAATCCCGGTATATTGGGACGGACTGTTTCCAACTGGATGCTGGCATATTCTTCCATTACGGTCGGGACGCTCATTGTCTTCGGAGTCCTGATTTTTATGCGCGTCAAATATAGGTAACATGATGATGTGATGCATCTCCTTGGGGAGTTTGATAGACTCTCCGTGGAAAATCTTCTTTCAGGAGGTGCCCAGATGAATTACGTCGGAATTGACCCTCATCGTCAATACTCTCACATGACGTTGATGGATCAGGAAGGCCAGGTGCTTCGATCGGGCCGGGTTCCCAACCTTCGGATCTCACCCGGTTCACCGATGCGGCTCATCTTCATGCCTACGCGGGAGTCATTCCCTCGATTCACAGCTACGGCGATAAGAC
>JAPKZH010000658.1 GCA_026393905.1 Candidatus Aminicenantota bacterium | reverse complement strand
GGACGTCCTCAACCAGCGTCTGGCCGTATTCACCCTCAACGGAAAGTTTCTGCGGCATATCTCCACAGCGAAAGCCCTTGGACTCTCCGGGATCAAGATGGACCGACGGGGCTTGATCGTCGCTCGTTCCATGGGCCTGGGCGATGCCGGCAAGGTGTTCATGGACGTCAAGACGTACGACAAGGACCTCAATCCGAAGATTAAGCTGGCGGCCGTCGAGTTCCCGATGTCCCTGCAGAGTAAGCTCAATCCGTTCTCGGCGATGACCCTGCTCTACGAGCTGGACGGCCAAGGCCGTCTGTATTTCGGCAGCCAAAGAGGCTACGAGATCAAGGTTCTCTCCCTGGAGGGTAAGCTCGTCAAGACGATCAGGCGGGATTACGATCCCGTCGCCATCACCAAAGAGGACAAAGACGAGATGCTGAAGCTGATCCCAAACATCTCCGGCGTCAATGTCAAAGACATGATCCAGTTCCCGGAGGTTTTCCCTCCTTACGGCAATTTCGTCCTGGCTGACGAGGGCCGGCTCTTGGTGCGGACGTATGAAAAGGGACGGGTGAAAAAAGAATTTTACTGGGACGTTTTCGACGCCGAAGGGCGCTTTGTCGCCAAGGTTCCCATCGCGCACGAGATTCTGCTCTGGCGTGACGGGAAAGTTTATTTCATCGTGGAAAATGAGGACGGATACAAAGTCCTCAAGTGCTTCCGGGCCCGCTGGGAGAAGTAGAGCTTCTCCTTAGGACGCGCCCAGAACAGCGTTAGTCCGGCATTCGGGTTCAGGGCAAAGCGGGAGGTACCGATTCCGAGCTTAACGGGAGGGATCATCGCGTATCGCGAAAAAGCAAATTCCTCTATTTGACAATGCGGGGAGATCGAGGCATCATGAGGCAAGAAGGACGGGATTGATGAGGCAACTTGATATGTGTAGTTCTCCAGGCTCAGCTCGAAAGTTCGTGGGCTTCTTTCCCTTTGTGGTTTGTCTTGTATTTCTCGCGATAACGAGAGATGTCTCATTCGGTCAGACGAGAAAGTTGCTCGTTTCCGCGAAAACGGTTGAAGACGCCTTCGAAAAAGTCTCTGACATTCAGCTCGAGACCCTTCCTGAGTGCGCCATTTCTTTCATCACAGACCTGGCTGTCGATACCGAAGGACGCTATTTGATCGCCGATGGCTGGCAGTCGAGGGGGGTCTACATATTTTCTCGAGAAGGCAAGTTCATCCGTGAGCTAGGCCGGCGGGGTCAGGGTCCCGGCGAATATCAAACTCCGGTCAGCATCGCGGTCGGCGCGAATGGAGATGTTTGGGTGGCCGATTTCAGCGGAAATCGGATTTCGGTCTACGACAAGGAATGGAGATTTAAGCATGCGATCCTCGGTCAGCCGCGAATACTCTATTTTCTTCACCTCAACAGCAAAGACGATATTTACATGTACAGGAGCCAGGCGAATCCCTTGAAGCCGGACACGTCCGATACGATTTTTCGATATGACAGAGATGGCCGTAAAATATCATCATTCGCTCCTTTTCCGGAAGAGGCGCTCAAGGTGAAATTCTGGGCCGGAAACGACGGCATGGACATCGATAAGGATGATTTTATTTACGAAATGAATCCTTTATTTTATCGAATCCGGAAGTTCGCCCCCGACGGAAGTTACATTACCTCATTCGCTCGGACGACCAAGCTTTTTAGGATAGTGACGAAAGAAGGAGTGACGCCCCTCATCGTGAACGGTCCCTTTTGTCTCGAGAAGGGTTTTATTGTCGCCCAAGTCAACAAGCATCTTGAGATTTATAACACCGAGGGTCATTTCGTTGTCGGCGAGATACCGTTCTCTCGAAGGATCATCGGATCTCGGGGGAATTGCCTCTATGCCGAAGCTTCGGACGATGATGCCAACCTCGAGGGCAACCCAAGAATCTTGGCTTATAGGCTTATCCACTAAAACTTGGGCGGCGTCCAAAGAATCCTTCCTGTAGGCGTTAGAAAAAAGGGGACCGATTCTGCCCATCCTGGAGTCGCCAGCTCGTCCGACGATCTCAATAGAATTGACTGAAGCGGCGGGGCATATTCGCGTCACCCTTTTGGGCTTCGACGAGCATCGCGATGCGGGTCACTCTGCTTTTGTACTCCGGGTTCGGGATCTGCTCGACCGCTCAAAGACAAGATCACGAAAAATATTCACCGCTGATCTCGGCGGCCGTCAAGAATTTCTGACAGGCGATGCGAGGAGGCGGACGTTTCGCCGCCACGAACACGAGCTCGAGGTGATCGATGATCCGGCCGAAGGAAGCCGATAGACCAGCGTCTCGTTCTCGCCTTTCTTCCAGTTCCTGTTCCCGGTGATCAGCAGCAGCCGGTCGCCGACAACCATCGTCCTCATGAGCGCGGGGGCATGGGAGGGAATATATAAGGTTGATTTTATTCGCTGCTTCAAAATCTCCGGCGTTTCGCTAGCTGCATATTCGTTATATAAATCGAATTCTTCTCTCTCGACGGCGAAATTCTCGATATCGATGTCGATCTGGTATTTGACCTTCTGCTTGCTCTTAAGGTCGACTCTGGTGATTTCTGGCTTTTCGATGTCCGGAATCAGGTAGATCATATCCCTTTTCCAGTCCACGGAAAAGATTCTCTCCAATCTCAAGCGCTCGTAGTAGTCGACAAAACTTTCTAATTGCCCCCCCTTGCGCCGGCTCTCTTCCCGCTTTTCCCAGCTTGGCGGTTTTTCTTTCCTTTCGGTGGCAATCACCGAGAGATTTTGAAATGTATTGGTACAACTAACGAGATAATAGGTAAAATCCTCGGGAAATCCCGACGACTCGAAGGTCGTTACTATCCGTCCATCTTTCTCCTCCAATAACGAGCCGGAGATATGCCCGGTTGTGTATCGGCTTCCATAGCCTTTGACCACATTGGAGAGCTTGGCGATCGTTTCGATTTCCAAAGTCTCCGGATCAATAGTCTTCAGATAATCACCGACATCGAGGCAAAAGATCTTTCCGGACGACGACAGCCAGACCGTATCCAGATTGCCGCCCTGAATTTCATTGGGACCTTGACCCGCGAGGAGTTTTCGCTCTTTTATCAGGGCTCCCGAATAATCGTATAGAGAGAATCTATACTCGCGGTTGCTCCGGTCTATGAGTTCGCTGCAGACGATTCCGTTGGGGCAGGGCAAGCACCATCGGCCATACAGATCGATCGAGAAGATTTTTTCAAAATCGAAAGCGTCGAATTTATTTCTTTCCCCGACAGGGAGCTTTTGACTGTTTGTCCCCCGGTCGCAAGACAAGATAAAGATCATCGCGAGAAAGCCTACCGCTTTAAGAAATGATATGTTTTTTCTCAATCCCAGATCACTTTATATCATTTCTTGTGCTACAAAGTAGATACCCGCAAGATTTGAAGTGGGTAAAGACGCATGTATTATAGGTTTAATCCTCGACCTTGTACTTGCCGATGCTTTTGAAGCCTTCGGCATCTTCATCAATCATATAGAGAAAATCGCCGCGGACGACGATGAAGCCCGGGTTAATATAGCGCTCCGCAAATCCGCCCGGAAACTTCAGGTAAAAGCAATCGATATAGCGTCCGTCTTTGTCGAAGACGTCCACCAAACGGTTCTTCCCGGCATCCTTTGTCGATGTCACGGCCCACAATCGATCACTCCGGATAAGCAGAGTCCGGATATCGTCATAATATTTCCTCGAAGGCAAGGTATATCCCTGGGGTTTTTTTGCGAGCGGGTCTTCGGCCACGACGACGCGTTTATACTTCCGGCTGAAAATCCTTTCTATGACTTTTTTCGTTATGTTAAACTGAACAATCCTGTATTCCGAAGTGTGATGGACGAAAATTTGGTCAGGCTCTCTCATGGCATAACCGAAGTTCGCCCACCAATACCAGATGCCTTGATTCACAAAATAAAACCGTCGCGGAAATTCTACGACCTGAGTGATATCCTTGAGGTCCGGGGAGAATTCCTCGAGATTAATCGGCACATCCATTTCCCCGCCGTTCGCCGGTCTTTTCTCAAGAGGAGGCATGATGGGGCGGAAGATCCACATTTTGCCGCTGAGTCCGAAATGTCCGTCTGTGTGAATGACGTCTATCTTCACTTCTTCAAGCAGCCGTCCGGCGCGATCGAAGACCATAAATTTCGGCGGCGAGATGGCCAGGACGATGATCTTGTCTTTCATGATAACGGCCGTCGTCCTCATGCTCGCCTCACCAGGCCCTTGGCCGGGCCGGACCATCTTGGCAACAAACCTTCCGTTTTCATCGTACTTATGCAGGACGAAATCATCATAGAAATAAATCGCTCCATCCTCGCCGACCTGAAGATCGTAAGGGCCGCGAAAGCTCGTCTCCTTCCCATCATCCCTAATTCTCATGACTTCTTTCAGGATGATCGTCCGGCCGGCGTTTTTGGACAAGGGCTTCTCCGGATTTTGGACGAGCTGCTGGCCGGCGGCTGAAATCGTCGCCCATAATGTCAGAGCGCTATAAGGCAAAATAACCCGAAAAAAAAGGCCTTTCCAGCGAACTTCGTTGTTATTGCCCATCTTACTTCCCTCCCCGAAGCATGTAATTCGTGACGTAAAAAATGGGCGAATGATCTCAACGGAAGGCGACTGCAGCTTCGCCCCTCATTATCTAATACTTAAGATCCGGCCTAAAGGTTAAGCGTAAATTTTAGGAAGAGGCGGGTTCAGGCCGCCGATTGGATCATCAATCACCTTAAGTTAATATTGCAGCCTTGGTTTTGATCTGTTCTTCCTCAAGACGGCTCAAGGGGTTAAACGAGGCGAAAGCGCAGCCCTGGCCAGCGCCCCCGAGATTCGTATTGTACTAAAATGCGGTCTTAGTGAAGGCCGAAGGCGCGTAGTAAAGCCCACGGGATGAGGACATGAAAGCAATATTCTAGACATCAGAGAGACTGTGACCAAATTTTCGCTTAACAATGATTTCAAACCAAATTTCCCCAATTAGCGTTTTTTCTATTACTCAGGATGTCCCGCGGACTGACTTTAGGGCGCGGATAGCAGGAGCTTCAGAAGAAAATCTTCGTAGGCGTCGAGGTCCTTCCAGGCCGTGGCCACTAACATTCTTGCGCCGGCGGGATCGACGATTGTCATTCCATTGGAGGCGACGTTGATGGCCAGTTGCTCCAGCAGGAGGTGTGGCTTCGGCCCCGGCAGAGCCAAGTAGACGGCGACTGTATCAAAAAGGACGCTGCTTTCGGTCAACTCATCAACGGAGTCTTTTTTCGCCCAGATGCGGTAATTCTCGAGTAGGGCCGCGACGAGCTTGTCGCGGTTTTTTTTCAGGGCCTGGAAGCGCGCTCGCGTGAGGCGGACAAGGCCGCAGGTGTCGAGCGGCGTGATGACGGTTTTGATCCAAGGGGCGAGCAGGGCTCTTTTTGCGGCGGTTACGTTTTCCCCGACATTGTATTCCGGACCAACAGGCCCGCCGTCGTATCCTTTCCGCACGGCGCCCTGCATGCCGACGAACGTCGCCCTAGACGCGATGTCCGGCCGGCGCTCCAGGGCGGAGGCCACAGTCGTCGACGGCCCGATGGAAATGATCGTGATAGGCTGCGGCGCATTCATCACGGCATCGACGAGCGCCTGCACTCCGTCATCGTGTATTTTTCCGGGATAGTTCTTCAGGTCATAATCTTCGATCCAAGGCTGTTGACGTCCGGTTCCGTCGTGCCCTCCCGCGCCGAGTCCGATGGGGATATCGGTTCGGCTGGAAACCTCGAACAGGCGGGCGAGGAGCCGGGCTCGATAAACAGCCTTGCCGTGAGTGGTCGTCACGAGCTTCAGGTCGAATTCGGGGCTCTTCATGAGCATGACAAGCGCCCACGTGTCGTCGATGTCATCTCCGATATCGGTGTCCAGGATAATGGGGATTCTCGGCGCGGAAAAGCGGACGGGATGTCCGGTTCGGCCTCCAAGCGCAGCCGCGACCAACACCATGAATAAAATAAAAGACTTTTCCATGAGACATACCAATCCAGTGAATATTATCAAAAAACCCGTCTTGTCGATACAGAATTCGGCCAAAGACTTCCCTTTCCGTCGATTAAGAAGAGGGTGTAAAAGGGATGAGAAACTCCTTTTCTGCTGCGGTGGCTGAAAAAGCGTTCATGCGCAGATTTTGCCTCGTCCCATCGTTAGGGATGATATAGCGCAATTTGCAGGGATATCAATCTGAGCCCAAGATACTCTTCGGGCTTGACAATACACATATTCTGTGTATATTATATAAAGTGTATAGCGAGATAAAAAATGCAGACGAGACATAACATCACTCTGGACGAAGAAATTT
>JAPKZH010000157.1 GCA_026393905.1 Candidatus Aminicenantota bacterium | reverse complement strand
ACCCTGCCCGGGAAGGGGCCGGGAAGCGAGTGCTTTGTCCTGGGGACCTTTATGGCCTCATCGACGTTGGTCTTCGGCCGTTCGATCCTGGCGGGTGCGGCGTTCTGGGCGAAGACGAGCGAGCGTCCAGCCAGCAGGCTTAATCCGGCCGCGGCCCCGGCCGCGCCGCCCGCCTTGAAGAACTGCCGCCTGTCCAAGTGGAAGCGCGATTCCATGGAGCGATATCTTCTCGGGGTCATGGCATTCAATCCTTTTTTTTGAGCCTCGAGCTCTTGACCTTGTCCTCTTCCTCTTTGTGGCGCCGGTCCAGCTCGGATTTCTCGGTCTCGTGCTTTTTCCTGAGCGCTGTCACCTTGGCCTTGTATTCCTCTTCGACCTTCTCCTTATCCTCCAGGGTCCGGGCCAGTTTCTTGTCGTCTTCGACCTTCCGTCGGATCTCGTTGACCTCGATATCCTGGCTTTCTTCGAGCAGCCTCTTTTCCCGTTCCTGGTCATCCTTGAGTCCTGGGCCCGCGGCCGCTTCGTCCTCGATATCTTCCGTCGGGATCTTTTCCTCCGCCTCATCGCGGCTCAGAAAGGTCTTCGGCCTCGCCAGCTGGTTCTTGGAAATGGAGGGTTTATGGATGAAAACGTTCCCGCCTTCGATGCGCGGGGCGCCGGGCCGGTTGGGATCGCGAAGTTCGTATTTCGTGACCTCCTGCCGCGTAAACCTACTGACGCGGTCAACGTCGATCCCTTCATTGAACACGCGGCCGCCGCGGACGTAGATCCCGGCGTTCGTCATCGTGAAGTCGATGATCGTATAGTTTCGCTCATAGGGAAGGACGTAACGGTCCAGCCGGTCATACATGAAGTGGCGGGCGTTGACGAAAACCCAGTAGTATGGAGGGAAGTCGAAATCAAAGGAACGGATCCCCATTCCGGGGATGAACTCCGCTTCCGGCGGCAGCGGCGCCCATCCCATGTAGATATCACCTGCCCTCCAAGTCACCCAGGCCGGCCCCCAGATGGTGTCGGGGACCCAGAACCAGCCAAAGCCTCGATCCCAGCCCCAGCGTCCATAATGAAAGGGCAGCCAGCCCCATTCAAAACTCGAAACCCAGGTCCAGCCGTAGTCGGTCCACACCCAGCGTCCGGAAGTGTAGGGTCGCCAACCGTGTCGCATGTGGCGCGGCACCCAGACGTATCCATAGGGAGGATTGTTGATCCAGATCCCGTAGGGCGAGAGGTATTCGTAGAAATATTCCTGGTCCAGATCCCTGCTCCCGTAATCACGGTCATAGGTCTGCCCGCGCGGGACGGGTCTGCCGTCATCGCCGTAAGGGACATAGATAAGGCAGGCGGCCGACAGGACCAGAACGATGAAGCCCGCGATCCAGGCATATTTTTTCATTTTGCGTTCCTCCTCTCCAACGGAATCTTCAGCAAAACCCGTGCCAAGGGCCCCTCCCGGGAAATCCCGGGCACGGGCACAGGGCGTGTCCTCTTAAGGCGACAAATGTCACGCGGTCCGAAAACCTGCTTCGGCGACGGACCCCGGTCTCAAGCCAGATGTTTGAAAACGGCCTTGATCCGCTTGTAGGCCCAGTTGAGGTCCTTTTCTCTGCTGACCAGGGGCGGTGCGAAGCGGATGACGTTCTCGTGGGTCTCCTTGCAGAGAAGGCC
>JAPKZH010000431.1 GCA_026393905.1 Candidatus Aminicenantota bacterium | reverse complement strand
GGAGTCTCGGCGAGCGCTTTGAGACTCTCGGCGTCGTGACGTCGGGCGTCGGGCGTGAACTGGGTCGGGACCGGCCTCGGCGGCTGATAGAGGACGATCTTGCCCTTGAGCTTGCCTTTGTATTTGGCGAAATCGGCCTTGGATTTGATGTCCACAAAAACGGGCTGTCCCGTGATCTTGCCCTTCGTGCTCGAGCCCCATTCGACCGAGATGGCGATAAGCGACGCGTAGTGGGGCCGGAGGAGATGAGCCGACACGTAGCGCAGGGCCCAGCCGACTCCGAAATCGTCGTAGGGCTCGAGGGCGACGTTTGTCATGCCCCATTCCTTCATCTTGGCCGCGGCCCATTTGTTGGCCCTGTCGATCTCGGGCGAGCCGGTCGGGCGCGGGCCGATGACATCGGATAAGTAAGCGGCCAGCTTGGCCACTTGGCTGTGTTTCAGCCCTTCGAAGCGGATTTTATTGGCCATGTCCAGGTCGGCCTTGTCCTCGGCGGCGAAGGCGACCAGGACGAAGACGACCGCGGCAAGTGCCGGAAGGATCCAGCGACGGGATGAAGGTTGGCGGGTTGTCATCGAGTCTCCTTATTCAAAGCGAGATTGTTTTTGATTATCTCGCATCGTTCCCCGCCGCGCAATCGTTTTCCTGTTCGCCGCGAGGGCACAACGCGTCAAGGAATAAAACAACTTAGACCGATTCCGGCTTAATTATTGGGGGAAGTCCTGAATGTCCTGACCCCATTCAGTAACTTGACATCGATCACCAGGCGATGATATAGCATTCCTATAAAAATTGCATGGATTCTGAAATCAAAGAGGCCGCATCTGGTTTGCTAACTAAAATCCGCTATCGTATCTACATTGCTGGAAGAAGGAGAAATTTTGCCATTCGGCGAGATTTTGAGGTTGAAAAAAAACTGCGCGTGCTGATGCCTTGATAGATTTTCGTTGTCATTTCTTGTCGGTGGAACCTATTCCATAACTGACTAAACAGAAAAGGAGTGAGCCCCCATGATAGGCCAGACTCTCGGACATTATCGCATCATCGAAAAGATCGGCGCGGGAGGTATGGGCGTTGTCTATCGGGCCAGAGATGAACGCCTGGAAAGAGATGTCGCCCTTAAAGTTTTGCCCGCCGGGGCTCTTGCCGACGAAGAGATGAGAAAGCGCTTCCGCAGGGAAGCAATGGCTCTTTCCAAGCTCAACCATCCCAATATCGCCATTATTCATGATTTTAACACCGAAAGAGACGTGGACTTTCTGGCGATGGAATACATATCCGGTGTCACGCTGGGGGAAAAGTCGCTCTCAGGAGCATTGCCGGAGGCGGAAGTTGTCCAGGTGGGAAAGCAAGCAGCGGAAGCGCTGGAAGCAGCCCATGAGCAGGGAATAATCCACCGGGATCTTAAGCCCGGGAACATCATGGTCACGCCCAAGGGCCTGCTCAAAGTGCTCGACTTTGGCCTGGCCAAGCTTTTCCGGCCCTCAGGAACGATGGACAAGACTTTAACCCAGACGGGAACACAAGGTTTGACAGGCACTCTTCCTTACATGGCGCCCGAGCAGCTGGATGGCCGCGAAGTTGACGAGCGAACCGACATCCATGCCCTGGGTGCCATTCTCTATGAACTGGCGACAGGGAAAAAGCCGTTTCCTCAGGAGGCCCCTTCTGAGGTTATGCATGCGATCCTCCACAAGCAGCCTGAACTGCTTCGGTCCCTGGGGCCCCAAATCTCTGAGGGGCTGGAGCGCATTATCTTCAAGTGCCTGGAGAGAGAGCCGGCCAACCGTTACGCGTCGGCAAAGGAGCTGGTCGCTGATTTAGACCGGCTTGAGACCGGCGATCTATCGGCGCTTATTGCCGGAAAGCCCAGGTGCCGGACAAAGCGAAGCATGTGGCAAAGACCGCTGCCTATAACTGTTTTGGCTTTCGGCTTGGCGGTTCTTTTTTTCGCTCTAAATATCGGTGGAATGAGAGACTTTTTGATAGGCCGGGCAAAAACTTCTCAGGTGCAGTCGCTGGCGGTCCTACCCCTGGAGAACCTTTCCCATGATCCTGAGCAAGAATATTTTGCCGAGGGAATAACAGATGCTCTCATCACGGAATTGGGACAGATTAGCACCCTGCGGGTAAGATCGTTGACTTCTGTTATCCAATATAAAAAAACAGAAAAATCTCTGCCGCAGATTGCCAAAGAGCTGAATGCAGACATGGTCCTTGAAGGTTCTGTCTTGAGGTCGGGGGAAAAAGTGCGGATCACAGCCAGGCTGATTCGTCCGGCCGAAGACCGGCAGCTCTGGGTCAAAAGCTACGAACGCGACATCGGCGCTTTTCTGGTTCTACAAAGCGAAATTGCCCAGGATATCACGAGGCAGATCGGCATCAGACTCAGTGAGGAAGAGAGGTTCCAGTTGACAAAAAGAAAGGCTGTGAATCCCAAAGCTCTCGATGTCTATCTCAAAGGAGTTTATTCAGGCAATAATGAATATTTTGATCAAGCGATCAAGCTCGACCCGGATTTTGCTTTGGCTTACACAAGGATTGCCAACGGTTATTTTTTTAGGGGGCTTTTCGGCGATATCCCGCCTCGGGAGGCCTTTTTAAAAATGAAACAAGCGGCTCTAAAGGGACTGGAGAAGGATGATACTCTCGGAGAGGCCCACAGCTATCTGGCTCTGGCATGGCTCCATTTCGATTTGAATTGGACCGAGGCTGAGAAAGAATTCAAACGAGCCCTTGAGCTCAACCCCAGCCTCTCCTATACTCATCATCTCTATGCACATTACCTGATGGCCATGGACAGAATGGAAGAGTCAATGGCTGAGGTCAAACTCGCCTCGGAACTTGATCCCTTTGCAAGAGACATGAGTCTATGCTTCGGCTGGCACTGCATCACTACAAAAGGTTATGATGAAGCGATTGAGCTTGCCCGCAAAGGACTCCAGATGGACCCCAACAATGCGTGGGCCGGGGTCATTTTGGGCTGGGCCTATGAACAGAAATCCATGATTAAAGAGGCCATTGTCGAGTTCCAAAACGCCCTCAGTCATTGGAAAGATAACTCTCTTCCCCTGGCCGCCCTTGGTCACGCCTACGGGATTTCCGGCAAAAAGAAGGAAGCTCAGGAGATTTTGGAGAAACTCCTCGAGAAGTCGAAGCGAATGTACGTTCCAGCCTACGATATCGCCGCCGTCTATATTGGCCTTGGAGAAAAGGATCAGGCCTTTGAATGGCTCTCTAAAGCTTTAGAGGAGCGGTCAGGCTTTTTGGTTTACATCAAATGCGACCGGCGGTTTGATGGACTGCGATCCGACCCCCGCTATGAGGCTTTGCTCAAACGTATCGGCCTGCCGCTCGGTGCGATGAAGAACTGAGTCCAAATCAGTCCCAGAAGATAGAAATTTCGTTTTCAAATATCATTCGTATCTTATTGTTTTGGTTTCCCAATTCCTCCGTCGAACGTCAACGTCTGTCGACGTTTTCTCAACTTAATTCCACTCTCCTAGCGGCATTCCCTCTGTTTTTTCAAGGGAAACGCGGTCCTATCCGTGACGTTGGACTTTTTTTAGGCTCTTTAACCGCTATGAGCAATTCCCGACCGTCCCGGACAGCTCTTCGAGCCGCGATTAATACTTCCTTACGATCGTTGAAGGGGTAAATCGACACAACGAGGCTGACTCGACCACCACATCCGAAAAGCAAACTTTTAATTTAAATTGCCCCACCCATCTCCCCCATCACGCGAAGCCGCGGGAGACAAGCCCCTTTCTAATACGCGATATTAAAATCCAAGCCTCTGCGCCCCTATTTGATTTCCCTTTCCATTGGTGTTATTCTTTTGCCGGGCAGTTGGATAGGGATATTTTCGTCATGTGGGTCTTAACAAACCTTTGACAACTCGGGGAGCGACTTAAAGGATAATGGAAAGTGGAAAGGAGGCAGGCCATGAAGCAAAAAACGGCCTCGGAATACCCGAAAAGCGATAAGTTCAAGGAAGCGATTTCTTGGGCCGTAAAGAGAGCCTTATTTGAATTGAAAGGCAAAACGAATCGTACAATTTCAGAAGAAGCAAAGGAACAAACCGCGAAAGATGTAAAAGAAAAAGATTTTTTTTCGTCCGACATCGAAAGGGCCTTTTCTCGCAGGCCTAGGATCACTGAGCGGCTAAAGGATTTGAGGGCCAAGTTGGCTGCGATTAGAGTCGCACAAACTGAACTAACCCGGAAGGAGTTTTCGACCAATAGAAAAGAGGCCATCTTAAGAGGGGGTCTTAAGTTTATTGATAAAGTTTACCCGCAGACCAGGGCGCAGTTGGAGGAATTCCAATCAAAGGCATTTCAGGATGAACTAAAAGAAATTCATTGCCTCGCGGCCAAACGTCAGGCGGCACTCGCGGAATTCCGGCGTGATCTTAAGCAGGCAATCCATAAATTCATGAATTAAACGGGGAAACAATGAAACGGCACACGATCCTTTTTTTATTCACTGAAGAGAGATTTTAAAACCCCAAAATTGAAATTTCCTCAGGATTATGTTAATATTTTAAAAGAAATATTATGTCAGTAAAAATTAATGTTGAATATCAGCACGGCCTAACGATTTCGACTACAGCACGCCCAATTGATAAACTTCCTGATAATTGTCCGTTCTGTCATAAGGGGATAAAGCCGGAGTATAAAAGCGGATGGTTTAAATATCCCAAAATCCAAGCCATATTTATGTGCCCTATCGAAAGTTGTGGAAAATATTTTATTTCTTATTACACTTCTTCAGTCGAGAGCAGCTCCGAAAAACCCAAAACTATATACAATTATATAAGAAGCGTTCCTTATGAAATTCAAAAAAAGGAATTTTCAGAAACAATAGAAAAAATTTCCCTTAATTTATGTAATATCTTCAATGAAGCGAAAGAAGCCGAAGAGAGAAGACTTATGGAAATTTGCGGGCCTGGCTACAGAAAAGCTCTCGAATTTTTAATCAAGGATTATTTAATTAGGGAAAAAGGTGAAAAGTTTGAAGCCGTAGAAAATAAATCCCTCGGCAAATGTATCGCAGAGTTTATTGATGACAAGAGGATAAAAGATTGCGCGAATAAAGTGACATGGTTAGGGAATGGCGAGATCTGCTACTTTAAAAAATGGCAGGATAAAGACCTATCAGATTTGAAAGCTTTAATTGATCTTACAGTAAAGTGGATTGAAAGCGAAACCTTGACGAGAAAAATCGTCGAAGAAAGGCCTGAAAAGGACGCAAACGGCTAATAAATTAGGTAATCCCTGCATCTCGATTATCCGCGTTTGCATCCCGCTATTTACCGGGAAGCCATGCCTTTGGGCCTCTAGAGCTCCCACGCGACTCATTTTTTTATTGGCCAAGTCCTATCGCCGCAGAACAACTCTCAAAGGTATTGTTGGACATTCTGATTGTATTGATTTTATTGATTTCCAGATAGTTATCAGTGGCAACGATTTTAAATCCTGGCAAGAAAAAAATTCCATTTAGTTTGAACTTTCTAGAGCCAATGTGAACAAACTCAAGCCAGACCTCACCTGTGGATTCATTCAACACCTTTATTCCCGTATCTGACGTATCGACTCTATACCCCGGCTTAATATGCTGAACTAAACAATTCGCAATCTTAGCCACAGTTTGTCCATCTTGGTCTGTGAGAGTACAATTAAATACAATTCTCCCGTCTTCGCCTTCTCTGAACCTAATGATCTGTTTATTAATTCCCTTCCCGGTAAGCTCAATGACTTTTCCACATTTCAAAACTTGATTTGAACCAAAAATAACCTCATAATTTTCGGCCTCAATTTTCATGTTTTCCCGTCCTGTTTATATCAAGAAGCCATGCCCAAGTGCCTCTGACTTCCCGCTCGCCTCTTTATTGTAACTTCTAACACGCCGGACAATTATCACATCAAGCCATATCAGCTATTTCCCAGTCCGCTTTTTCTATTGACTATCCCCTCTTATACCACTCAAACATGTAATAAGCAAGCCACTGTTCCTCCGAAGTTTTAAACAGGTTCCTGAGTTTCACTCCCGCCTGATTTCGCCTGAAAAACATGTAAAGATATTTGTGAGACAGTACGCTAGGATGAAATGAAAAGTTGTTGAATTTCAATGGTTTATAGTGTTAAATATATTCATATCAAATCAGTCAAAGTTTAGAAACCTCATACGGTTCGCGCAGGAAGAAATTGAACAAGGTGTAATCGGCTTTGATCTCGTCAGGTCAAAAAAAGAAGAAGCTCATGATGTCAAGGATGAGGTTTTAATCGGCCAAGAATTAAAGAACGAAGAAGGAGAGACTGAAGAGGAAGCAGAGAACGTCCCCAATTTTCATTGACGTAGAAGCTTTCCTTTGCTATTATTACTTACGCGGTGAGATTGAAGAGACATTTTCATTTGAAAGAGCAGGCAGGAATCACGCGGAATCAGGGAAAATTTCAATAAATAAAATTGTTTCCCTCCCTTATTAAAAGTCCAATACTATAAGGAAGCTAGAATGAATATTTATGTAGGCAATTTAGTGCGAGAGGCTACTGAAGAAGATTTGCGACATGCTTTTGAAGCCTTCGGGCAGGTTGGATCTATTAAAATCATCAAAGATCAGTACACCGGCGATTCGAGGGGATTCGGATTTGTGGAGATGCCAAACGGTCCCGAAGCCCAGTCCGCAATCTCCGGGCTTGATGGCAAAGATTTGAAGGGGCGCACTCTTAAGGTCAGCGAGGCCCGCCCTCGCAGTGACGACCGTGGAGGTGGATTTGGGGGGAGAAGCCGCTTCTGATAAGCGGCGCTCGGATATTCAAGATCATAATCAATTTTTTCATTAGAGCATATTTAGAGGTTTTTTGGTTTGCCCATTTGCACCTAAATATTCGTAAACATACCTATAATTCCGATCAAAAGAAAGGAAGAT
>JAPKZH010000371.1 GCA_026393905.1 Candidatus Aminicenantota bacterium | reverse complement strand
ACAAGAGTGGCCGAGATAATGTCCCTTTTATCCAGTTTGACCCCAAGTCAAAGAGAATGGGGGACTTTCAAGGGCAATCTCCTTCAAGCTGAGGTCTTACTGGCTGAAGGCTTTCCGGATAAAGCCATTGCGTTTTTTGAAAAGACGACTCTGCCTGTTCCGCCATGGCTGCTGGATGCTAGGTCTTTAGCAGGCTACAATACGCCTTTTTTAAAGGACGTCTTAGCCAGGGCCTATCTGCAGAAAGGCGATGTCGATCGAGCTATCACCGAGTACGAGAATCTCGTCACCTTTGACCCCAACAGCCGAGCGCGGTTTCTCGTCCATCCGGAGCTTCATTACAGGTTGGCCAAGCTTTATGAGCAAAAGGGCTTGAAAGGCAAAGCCATCGAGCAATACCAGAAGTTCCTCGACCTCTGGAAGGACGCCGACCCCGGCCTCCCCGAAGTCGAGGATGCCAGGAAGAGGCTAGCGGGGCTGAAGGGGTGATAATTTTTCTGCCACTTGTTCATTCTGAGATCATCGGATTTCCTGTCCGTTGGCTTGTCAAGCTTTAGCTATCTATATCTCGTTTATTTTTAAAGGATTATTCTGGTTCGGCAGGATTAGATTGCAGGTTTTGTGACCAAAATGTGACTATCAGGAACATTTCTTTTCAAATACGCTGGACTTCAAATCCCTGTATCGCTGGTTCGAGTCCGGCCAAGCGCGCCACCCGTTCCTCGAGAAATCGCTACTTTCCATTTTAGCTCCCTTAGTCAGAATTAGGCGGTTTTAGGCATTTCTGGTGACAAAATGGTGACAAAGGGAGAGGTCTGTCTTTGTCCCCGGCCTGTCCCCACGGGTGGAACACGGGGAGGGGTCTAAATTCAATTGGCTCGCTGCACCTTCTTTGTTAATCTTTAGTCACACCTGATAAAAGGGAACAGAAGTGGCCACTAGGTGCCTCAAGTGTCATTTTGATAATCCCGAGGATACGAAGTTTTGCGGTAATTGTGCCGCGCCGCTCCCGGCCGCTGGGGGTAAAACTCCCGAGGAGCTTAAAAGGACGACCGGTGGGATCGGCCAGGATTTGGCCAATGGAACTCTTATTGCCCCAAAATATCGAATCCTGGCCAAGCTCGGCGCTGGTGAAATGGGGGAGGTCTATCGGGCCGAAGACCTCAGCCTCAACCGACAGGTGGCCATCAAAGTGCTGCCTGATGTTTTCGCCAGATTTAATCACGTTGACATTCTTTTACATTCTTTTACATTTCTTTGACACCTATTTGATATCGTTGCGTTATTGTAATCAGCGAATAGGATTCTATAAATTAATAATCTCATCAAAATCAGGGAGGGATAAATGAAAAAGCCACTTTCGGTCGTTTTTTGGGTAGGAGCTGTTTCTCTCGCCATGCTGCTTATTGCTGTTCCAGCCGCCGCCGGGGCCGACCCTTCTCAGACGGCTCAGCAAACTGAAATGGACTTGGCCGTGAAGGTCGGAGTGGGGGCGGGAGTCCCGTACGGTGTGCTCGGAGCCGGGGTCGATGTCGGCATTCCGCACTTCTCTATCGTCGGCGGATTTGGCACCACGGCCTATGGGCCTATCGGTTGGTCCGCGGGTGTGCGCGTGTATTTATTCGATCGGACACGCCGGTTCCGACCTCACTTGACGGCGGTGTATGGAACCACCTTGATCGTGGATGTGGTGGGGGGCGACGCGTACACCGTGAATGGATTCGCTTTCTATGGCAGCCTCGACCATGACATCGGTCCTATTGGCGGGCTGATCCTGACCTACGGGATTGGCGTGCTCACGAACGATGTGCCGCCGGCGGGCGCCCCGGATCCCCAAGTGTTTATCAGAGTGATGTTCGGGATCAACTATCGGTTTGGTGGCCGACAGTAACTCGCCCGCTGATCTGCGGGCGGGAAGCCAGAGGCCCATGGAGAGCATAGCTTCCCGGTCATTGACAGGACGCAAACGCGGATAATCGCCTCAGTAGAAAAGACGCCGTTCCGTTTAAGAGAAAAACCCTTTCTCTCTTGTCTTCAAAAAGGGGCTTTGGAAAGAAAATGGCCGAACTAGAGACTCGACGAGAGTTTATAAAATCATCTGCCGACGACCTTCAGGGGTCGACGGCCTTCAAAGGGAAGGCCGTTCTTGAGTTTTCCCGAGACAATCAGCTCGACATCCTCGCCCGGGCGTAAAACCCGGGACGCTTCTCTGACACTGAACCTCGCTGTCAGGTCTGCCACTCCATCGTCATCGTAATCGTCAATCGAGAATCGGGCTCTTATCGGCGAAACAGTATTATTCAGCAATAACGAGGATGTCTCAATGTCCTCTGGGGGCAAGCCAGCCGGCAATTCGATGTGGACAGTGATCTCGCCTTTTCCGTTTTCGAGTCTCAGCCAACCCGGATCTAAGCCCAGGGCTGCCTGGACTCTATTCCGAGGCTTCACTAAAGGATAACGATCTCTGGCCCCTGGGATCATTGGATACGGCGTATCTCCGATTCCGTCATGGTCTGCGTCTTGTCCTTTATAGCCAGACCAGTAGTTGCCACCTAACAGATGACCATTGTCCCAATATTGGAAATTGACAGAGTCTTTAGAGGCGGATACCTGTCTTTGATTATTGAAGATATCATTGTGATAGATCCTATTCTCACCAAAGCCGCCCCACGCGAGACGAACAGAAATCCCCGTTCTATTGCTGAAGACAATATTCTCTTTGATTGTGTTGCGGCCGGAGATATACGTAATATTTATTCCTGGCCCTTCATTCTCATAAACCAGATTTCTCTCGAGTGTGGAATAATAGCAAGAATCAAGGTAAATTCCAGCACCCCGATTTTTGAAAATTTTGTTTCCTTCAACGAGGATGTGCCAGCCCCAGGCGGGACGCAAACCTGTATTGTTGCCAAAGACCTCACAATTTCGAATGATGCTCCTTGAAAACTGATGGATGTTCAAGCCGTATTCTCGATTCTCCGAAATTATGCAGTCTTCTATCAGATGAAAGCCGCCGCTTTTATGGGACTCGATCCCGTTTCTGGTATTCGACGTCACGATGAGGTCCTTGAGTGAGATGTGGTGGATAGGCAGGTCGGAGCTGAGATCAAGGCCTAATTCCCCGTTTTTGACGGTGAAGCCATCGACCAGGACGTAACTGGCCGTGATATGAATCACGCTTCCGCTTCCGCCTCCAGTGATGATGGTGTTCTGTCGATCTTCTCCCTGCAGGGTCAATGATTTGGAGATGCTGACATTCTCGGTATACACGCCTTTTCGGACATAAACGATATCCCCTGGATGAGCGGCCAAGACGCCCGCCTGGATTGTCGGATAATCATCGGGAATTGTCAGAGTCTTGATTTCTTCGGGCAGGAAGTTCTCCATCGCCCACACGTCCGATGGATCGCGGCCGGTGCCTGAATCTGTGACCCGTCCCGTTTTCATCTCGAAATAGAATGCCCCATTCCCTGCAAAACCCATGGGACTGATTTGACCAATATTCGATTTCATCAGTCTGGCCGGCTGATAGGGCTTTCCTTGCCGAATAGCAAGTATCCAGGCATCCGTGGTTCCTGCCTTATGACTCGTGTAGAGAATGTTTTTGCCGTCCGGAGTCCAATCCAGGAGTAAATCATCGCCGGGCTGGACAACCAGAGGCGTCACTGTTTTCTCTTTCAGATTGTAAAGAAAAATATCGCGATCTGGATGATGATCATCCTGAATAAGACTATACACTACATACCGGCCGTCCGGGGAAAGCCTGATTGGGTCAGGCCACTGGGAGCCCAATTCCTTGACCGCAAGGACCGATCCGTTAGAAACGGAGATGAAGACAATCTGGGTTGTAAGATCAGATCTAACTAAGCTGGCCAGGATTTGACCGGCGTCGGCCGTCCAGGTCGCAGGGCGGATGTTGATAATTTTCTCATCGCTCAGAAGGATACGATTTCCTGATCCATCGATTCCTATAATCCGCAGCTCGCTCTCTCCCTTCTTTTTTTGCCAGCTATAGGCAATCTGCTTGGCGTCTGGCGAAATCACCCCATTTTGGGCATATTCGTCAGACGTCCCGTCCCGTCCGTTTTGGGTCAAATATCGGACCTCCCTCCTGGCCAGATCATAGAGCTTAAGATCGCCGGTTTCCTGATCAACGAAAGAGAAATAGCGGCCGTCACGGGAAATCGAGTTTGTTCCATAAACACCTTTTCCTCGCCAAACTCGGCGCGGAGAGATTTCTCCGGGCTCCAGGGGCGGGGGCGTTTGAAATTTTGACAAAGAAGCCAGTTCAGCCTCGGCGATTCTGACAACATCCCTTTGATCAGGATAATTCATGATCACGTCCTGGAAGGACTGAAGGGCTTCGTTGGATCTCATCCTTTGATAACAAAGGCCAATATACAATTGTGCCCTGGAGGCAAAGTACCTGTCATTCGGGTGTCTTTGTATAATTTCACGAAAGATGGTAATCGCAGCCTCTGGTTTGATTTTGGTTTCCATCAGGAACAAAGCCCTCTCCAGAAGCATTCTATAATACAAGTCAGCATAGCCGGCAGAGATGAGGGCCAAGACAGCCACCACCGTCAATAAAATCAGGGATCGTCGGTTCCTCATGTCAGCTTCCCAAAAACTATAATCCGCCCATAAACCGGTATCCTTCCCCGTAGACGGAAAAAATATATTTTGCTTGGGCCGGGTCCTCCTCAAGCTTTTTTCTCAGTTTTAAAATATGATTATCGATTGTTCGCGTCGAGGGATAGGATTCATACCCCCAGATTTTGTCCAGGAGGGTATCCCTGGTGACAACCTCTCCTCGATGAGCCACAAAGTATTTCAATATTTCGACCTCGAGGGACGTCAGGTCAAACTCTATCCCGCTCCGCTTGACCTTGAAATGAATGAAATCGATTTCGACATCATTGAAGCGATAGACGGAAGGGACGCTTTTCTCTTCCTTTTTTCCCCGTCTGAGATGCGCCTTCACCCGGGCCATGAGCTCCCTGACGCTGAAGGGTTTCGTGATGTAGTCATCGGCTCCGATTTCCAGCCCGACGACTTTATCGACCTCTTCGCCCTTGGCTGTCAGCATCACGATCGGGATCGTGACGTTCCGCTGGCGCAATTCCCGGCAGACATCCAGCCCGTCTTTTTTGGGGAGCATGATATCGAGGAGAATCAAGTCCGGGGCTTCCTTCAGGGCTTTATTCAAACCTTCCTCTCCATCCATCGCCCAGATGACCTCGTATCCCTCGAAAACCAGGTTCAATTTCAGGCCCTTGACCAGCTCTTCTTCATCCTCGATAATTAAAATCTTCTCTTTCATTTCTCGTCTTCTTTGGTTTTAAAAATAGGCAGAATGACTGAAAAAACGCTTCCCTTTTCCGGCTCGCTCTCCACTTCGACCTTCCCCCCATGGGCTTCGGCAACATGTTTGACAATGGTCAGTCCCAGGCCGCTTCCCTGGGATTCAGAGACGACTTTGTTTTGGGAGCGATAAAAGCGTTGAAAGATCTTGCCCACGTCTTTTCGTGATATGCCGATGCCTTGATCTGCCACCTGAAGAACGGCATGGGCTTCATTTCTGAACAACCTGACGGAGACTTCATTTTTTCCCGGGGAAAACTTCATGGCATTGTTTAAAAGATTGATCAAGACGCTGGCCAGAGCTTCTCTGTCAAAATCCATAGCTGGCAGACTGGTATCGATCTCTTCGTGGACCGTGAAGCCTTCTTTCTTGAATTGATACCGGTACGATTCCAACGTTTCTTTGACAGCGCTTGCGAGATAACCTGTCTGAAAATTGAATTCCTTTTTCCCACGTTCGATCCGAGAAGAATCTAGGACATCGTTGATGAGATGTGACAAACGTTCACTCTCTCCCGTGATGATCTCATAGGCTTCCCGCTTGTTCTCTTCAGGGAGATTTTTCTTGTCTTTGAGCGTCTCTCCATAAAGCCTTATGAGCGTCAAGGGGGTCCTGATTTCGTGGGAGATATTATGAACGAATTCCGACTTTTGTCGTATCGTCACTGATTCACGGGAGATGTCACGGGCGATTAAGAAGGCTCCTAAACACATCATTCCGATAACGGCGACCGCAAGAATTCCGTAAAAGATATTTTCCTTTAGCGCTGAACTCTTCAAATCTTCAAGCGCGGTTTGGACGACGATAAACCTCCACGGAAAAGGTAATTGGCGAAGATGGAGACTCAAAGCGTTTTCTGGAATTGCGTTTTCAAGATCGGCGCTGTCGTTTTGACCCCTCTCGTCAATCAGGCGGACTTGAATCCCTGAAGCCTGGGCAAGGGTGTTGGCGATCTCGGGCCACTTTTGATTTTTCAAATAATCGAGATCCCAGCAGAAACCTGCATAAAAGGGTTGATCCGATTGAGCGTCGCTTAAAAGGGAGTAAGAAAAAAGATAGCTGGATTCGCCGGCGACGACGGGAAATCGTCCTTTTCGGGGTTCGTTTGAATATTGTGAGAAAGCCATCCTCTCTTTTATGATCGGGGCCACATTCTCCGTCAATATTTTTTTGAACTCCAGTTCTTTAAGATAGGGAGACGGCTTGTCCCGAACGGCCATATAGGATTTTTGATATTCAGGATATCGTTCAGAAGATAGCTCTCTGTCCAAAATGGATTCGATTTCTTCCGCATAAAAATCATATGTTGAAGTCTTCAAAAGCCAGGCGCCGTTCCGGAGCTTATCGAGGGTAACAATGAGAGTCTTCAGAAGATCCGTTTCTTTTTTCTGTCGCTGAGCAAGGTCGTATAATTGAAGAACCGCCAGCAAGCCGTAGGGATGGCCCAGTCTATTCTTAAACTGGCCAAACTTTTCCAGTAATTCCTTATAGACAGAAAAGGCTTCATCGTCTCTTTTGGCCGAGACGAGACAACTTCCATAGCGCTCCAAAGAAAAGGCCTGCCACTGTTTTATGAGAGTGGAGTGACTGCACTTGTGATAAAGCTCGGCAGCCTGTGCGTATTTCTTTTGGGCGAACTCCAAATCCTCGGCTTTTTGAAAGAGAAAGGCAATCGGAGAGCCGGCCAGGCTCTGTTCCCATCGAACGAAAGGACGATCATCGTTTTCGGCCTGGGGATACACGACTCGAAAATCGACATCGAGGACAAAGATTTTCGCTCCAGACAACAAGGCTGACTGCTTGAATTCTTGACCGCTCCCCCTGAGAGTGGATAATGGAGCAAAATATTCGGGGCTTAAAATACTATCTTCATATTGCAGAAGAGCGCTCTCAATAGACGTAATGGCCGTTTCTCCTGACATCCAGAGCTGGGATTCAAAAATTTTCCTGAAAGCTTCTCGTCTCTTGGAAAAGGCGTTCCAGCTTAAAAATCCAACAATGATTGTAGGGACAAGGATGGCGAAGAGAAAAATTATGATAATTTTTCGTCGAGCCCATATTTCCTGGGCGAAAATATTCATGCCCGATCACCCGTTAAAGAAACTTGTGCTTCCGTATTGCCTGTTCGTATGTACCTCAGTTCAACCTGAGATTATTCTCTTTTAAAGAAATTATACAGAATTCAGATGCTGATTTGTCAATAAAAAGTAAAAAATTGTCTCCAATTGCCACCGGCTCTTATGCCGGCCTTTACGGCCGGACAGCTGGAATTCCTCGAGCGCCCCCAAAAAACGGCCAAGGCTGGAATCAATTTTCTTAGATCATCGGATTTCCTGTCCGTCGATCCTAGGTTTCTAAATATTGCGAAATTTATCTCTTATCAATAAAGAATAGCCCTAATTTATTAGCCGTTTCCTGCGGTTGTGTCCTAATTGTGACTTCCAATTTCCAATTTACATTAATCCCTTTCTTAAGGTAATATTAGGCTCGAGAGTGCGCCTGTAGCTCAGCGGATAGAGCGACGGACTCCGGATTCAAAACAGCCGTTTCTCCTAACCTCCTGAAAATAAAGTAATAGTCAATCTTGTCAGTAATTTACAAATTATCTCTAGGTATATGGAGGTATACCTAAGTATACGAGAGTATGCCTGGGATAGTCACAATTTGGTCACAATATTAAAGGCTGAGCGCCGATGGAACTGCCGCTATCCCATGTCTTCGAGATGGATTGGCTCGGAATTGATAAGAATAGGGGATAAGAGGTCTCCCAATAACTATTGGGAGGACAACTTGACATTATCTTGTGCCGCAATTTAGGATGGCGGCATGAACGGCCATAAAGGAGCGCACATGAACATGAATATCGCAAGAACCATATCTACACGCCGTCGGATCACGGTCTTCGTCCTCGTATTAGTAGTCGCGTTTGTCGCGGCCGCCGCGCAATCGGCACCGCAAACCGCCGCTAAGAAGGCCCTGACCGTCGACGATTATGCGAAATGGCGCAGCATCGCGAGCCAGTCGATTTCGGGCGACGGGAAATGGGTCGCCTACGTCCTGCAGCTCACCAACGCCATCCCGGCCGAGTCTAAACCAATCCTTCACCTGCTGAACCTCGAGACCAACGTGGAGGTGACGGTCGCGGACGCTTCCGACGCGGTCTTCTCGGCAGACTCGAAGTGGATCGCCTATCAGGTGGATCCCGGCGCCGCGCAGCGGGCGCGCGCCGCCCGCGGCGGCTCCGGGGCGGCTCCCGCCACCGAGCCCGGAACGCCGCCAACGACCCCGCCGTCGCAGCCCGGCGTAACGCCGGCGACGCCCGCTCAGACCGGCCAAGAAGGCCGCGGCGGAGCAGCGCAGCCGATTCCTCCGCGGCGCGTCGAGCTGCGCAACCTGGAAACCGGCGCGGTACGGTCCTGGCAGGACATCGGATTGATCATGTTCTCTCCGGCGTCCACCCATCTGGTTCTCCGGCGCCGGGGTGCAGAAACGGGCGAGGCACCGGGCCCGCGCGGCGGCGGGGCGCCGACGGCAACCGGCACTCGGGCCGCGAGCCCGGCGGCAGGACCGAGAGGACTCGACGTCATCCTGCTGGACCTGACGACCGGACGTCACCAGTTGCTCGGAAGCGTCGCGGACATTGCCTTCAATCGCACCGGTGAGCTGCTGGCCTATATTGTGGACGCGGCCGTGAAGGACGGCAACGGCGTCTTCATCTTCGATACGCGCAACGGTCGCATCACGCCGCTCGACAACGACGCTAAGAACTACAGCCGGCTTGCCTGGAGCGAATCGGGGAAAGCCGTCGCCGTTCTCAAGGGGATCGAGGTCGAAAAGATGCGCGAAAAGGACAATGTCCTCCTCGCTTTCCAGGACGTTATGGCGGCGTTGAAGGATGGGGGCGCCGCTCCCGTGCCGGTCGTTTTCGAACCAGCGAAGGCGGACAACTTCCCGAAGGGCCGGGTGGTCAGCGACCGGGCAGCCCTCGGCTGGAGCGAGGACGACAAGCGGGTGTTCTTCGGGATCAAGGAGCAAGTGACGGCGCCCGATACGACGCGCAAGACGACGGACGAGGCGGCCGACGTCGACGTCTGGAACACGGGCGATGAGCGGATCCAGTCGGCCCAGATGGTCCGCGCGGAACAGGAACGCAACCGCACCTTCCGCCAGGCGTTCGACGTCTCCGCAAAACGGTTCGTCAAGCTCGCGGACGAAACGATGAGGGAATTGGATGTCGCCCCGGATGGCAAGAGGGCCGTGGGGCGAGATATACGCGGGTACATTCATGACGATAAGCTTCCGGCCGCAGACATCTACCGCGTGAATACATCTACGGGTGAACGGACGCTGATCGCCAAGGGGCAGTTGACCGGCGGCCGATATACGTTTGGCATCACGCCGCAGGGCACGCATTTCCTCTATTGGAAGGACGGCAAGTTCCAAGCCTACGACTTCGAAGCGGGCACAACGAAAACGCTCGGCGGCACAGGTACGACCTATGGCTGCTTCCGCTCGACGGATTCGCTCCCAAGAACCTCACGAACGGCGCCGGAGCAAAGAACGAGATCCGCTTCCGCATCCTCCGCCCCGCGCCGGAGGATCCGACCGTCCCGCGTTGGGTCGGCCCCCGCGGGACCATCGATCTTTCCAAACCGGTCACCCTGTCTGCCTACGGCGAGTGGACGAAGAAATCGGGATACTATGAGCTAGCGGGCGGGCAGTTGAAGGAGCTCGTGTACGAGGACGCGTCCTACAGCCCGCCGACGCGGGCCATGAAAGCGGACCGGTACCTCTTCACGCGTCAGACGTTCGTCGAATATCCCGACCTGCGCGTCTCCGGACCGGGCTTCAAGGATTCGAAAAAGATCTCCGATGCGAACCCACAACAGAAGGATTATCTGTGGGGCCACCGCCTTCTGTTCGATTTTAAGAACAAGGACGGCGTGCGCCTGCAAGGCATCCTGGCCATCCCGGACGATTACAAACCGGGCGAGAAGCGACCCATGCTGGTGATGTTCTATGAGAAGAACTCGCAGAACATGCACATCTACAGCGCGCCGGCTTATCTCCCGAGCATGGGACGGATGCCGGTTCAGGCCGTTAGTGACGGCTACGTCACCATGCTGCCGGACATTCACTTCCTCACCGGCTCCTCACATACCGATATGCTGGAGTGCGTCGAGGCGGCCACGCGCAAGGTCATCGAGATGGGCTACGCCGACCCGAAGCGGATCGGCGTCTCCGGCCACAGCTACAGCGGCGAGGGCGCGGCCTTTATCGGAACGATGTCGAAGATGTTCGTCGCCGTCGGCATGGGGGCCGGCGTCGTCGACCTCTATAACGACTTCAACCAGAACTGGGGCTGGGCGTACCAGTACCAGGGCGGGAGCGGCGAGAACGGGAACGAGTACTACCTCTACGATCAGGGGCGCTGGGGTTTCTCGCCGTGGGACCAGCCCGAGCGGTATCGCAACGAATCGGCGCTTACTCACGCCCCGAAGGTGACCGTGCCGTTCCTAATTATGCACGGGACGGCCGACCCGACCGTCGGTTTCATGAACGCCGTCGCCTTCTACAACGCCCTGCGGTACAACGGCAAGAAGGCCGTGCTGCTGGCGTATCCGAACGAGGGCCACGGGCTGCGCGGGATGGCGAACCGGAAGGACCTGACGACCCGGTTCTTCGAGTTCTTCGACCACTACTTGAAGGGCGCGCCGGCGCCGAAATGGCTGACCGAGGGCGTGCCTTATTTGAAGAAGGAGGCGGGCGTCTCCAAATAATCCGGCGCCGTTCCTTGATGCTTCGTTTCCGATGTGCCGGGGACTCTA
>JAPKZH010000020.1 GCA_026393905.1 Candidatus Aminicenantota bacterium | reverse complement strand
GGATTTTCTCGTCTGCTCTTGAAGAAGACGGGCATTGTTCTCAAAATCCCCGAAAAAACTCTCGAAGCCCCTTTCATCTTCTCCGATCTCGACCTCCAGGGTCATCGCCTTTTTGTCGCGCACCAATTCGATCTTGATCTTTTCGCCTTTCTTCTTGTCCTGGATCATTTCGCTCAACTCGGCGACGGTTTCCACGCGCTTTCCGTCAGCCTTGATAATCACGTCTCCGATCTTCAATCCGGCTTTTTGGGCCGGGCTGTCTTTTGGAAATTCCCTGACCAGAAGTCCGACGCCTTCCTTTATCCCGAAATAGGCGGCAAGGTCTTTATTCAACGGGTCTAGGGAAACACCGATATATTTTCTCTTCTCCAGGGTGAAAAAACGGTCCTTTTTTAGTTCGGGGAACGCCTTGGGGGTAAGCTTGGGCGGCAGAGGCGCTTTCTCAGGTTTTATGCCGCGCGGCTCGGCAGGAGTGGTCAATGGCCTGGGCGCGAAAAACTGGGGAAACAACAGTTCGAGCTCTCTTTTCGCTTCATCTTCGGTGAACTCCCCCAGCTTGACTTTGACATCCGTCGGCTTTCCGTCACGCTCGATCCTGGCCGTGACATCCTGGCCCGGCTTTCGGCTTCGAATCTCCGAAGACAGCGTTTGCCCAGAGGTAATATCTTTTCCATCGATCTTGAGAACGATATCGCCATTTTTGAGCTTAGCCAGTTCGGCCGGGCTTTTCGAGGTAATATCGACAATTTCCACTTTTCCGTCCTGGTCTCGGACCGAAACGCCGATCCAGCCTCTCGCGACTTTGCCGTTTTTCTTCAGCTCGGAAGAAATGGAGCTGACGATATCGATCGGGGTCGCTTTGGCCAAACCCGAGGCCGGCGCTTCGCCCCGGCTGAGCGCATATCCGGATGCAACGGTCACCTGGTCGCGGAATTCGAAGACCAGCGGCTGATCCACAGTATAAGCGCCGCGGAGAAGGCCGATCATCTGACCGTCCTTATTAACGACGGGGCTTCCGCTGGAGCCGGGAACGACCCAGACGTTCAAGCGGAGGCTGTCCTGGGCGATCGAGCTGACGATCCCCTGGGTGATGGCCGGCGTGTTTTCCGGAGAGAGCCCGACTACGCCGATCCAGGCGCCCGGGCTCAGGTCGCTGGACTTGCCCATGGCGATCGGGATCAAGCCCTTATCTTTAGCCTGGATGAGGGCGATCTGAGTCTGCGTATCAAGGCCTTTGAACTCCGCCTTGATTCTCTTTCCGTCGGCCGTGATGACGTTGATCTCTTCCTCGCGTGGAGAAATTAGGGCCGTCGTCACGATAAAGCCGTCTTTGTCGATGACAACGCCCGTAGCGATTTTTCTCATCCCGTTGCGGGCTTCCACCTTGACGACACTGGGAGCCACGATTTTGATGATATCTTCGATTTTCTTCTCATCGATCCCCGGCGTTACGGTCGCGGGCGCGGCCTTGACGCTCAAGACCGCCGCCGCCAGAAGGATCGCGATGGTCGCGATCAATTTTATTCTAGGAATCATGGTTCAAAACCTCCTTAGTATTTGATGAGGACATTGGATGCGTCGGACACTTGTTCCAGGATATAAGCCGTCTTGGGCTCATACGACGCTCGGCGGATCTCGGGCGAATATTTCACGGGCTCCGAGATGGGCATGAAGTCTCTGGAACTCAAGGCTCCCTGGGCGGTCTGCCCGGCAGACTCGGAGAGCGGCCCTTTTTGAAGGACAAACATATTCACCATGACAAAACAGACGAGGAGCGCAGCGGCGGCGCCGGCCAGAGAATACCGGAACGCGAGAGCTCTTCGCATTTGAGGCAGCGCCTTCCGCCTGGCGGAGAGCTGGGACATCATTTTCCGCTCGAAATCCGGCGGAGCAGCGACTCGATCAAGCTTGCTCAAAAGGCTAAAATCTTCCATCGAAGATCTCCTTTTTTTGGAAGGAAACATTCCCGGTCCTCGCCTTCTCCAGTTGCTTCTTGAGAATATTCCGGCCCCGGCTGATCCTGGCCTTGACGGTCCCGATGGGCCTCTTGATGATCTGGGCGATTTCCTCCTGCGAATACCCTTCCATGTCTTTCAGGACGACGGGGATCCTGTAGCGGGGGCTGAGCGCATCGAGGGCTTGCCTGAGATTCTTGACGAGGCCGGAGTCAGAGGCTTCCTTGCTCGGCGTACTGATCTCGACGGCCGGGGGCACGTCTTCGAGCGAGACAAGGCCCATTCTCCACCTTTTCTTCAGTTCCGTCTTGGCCAGGTTCGAAGCGATGGCATAGACCCAGGAGGAAAAAGGAGCGATAGGCCTGTATTTGTTTGCCTTGAAAAACACCCGCAGGAATGTCTCCTGGGAGAGGTCTACGGCTTTTTGATAATCGCCGGTCACCTGGTACAAGTAATTCACGATCTTATCCTTGTAAACATGGACGATCTTGGCGAAGGCTTCTTCATCGCCTGCCTGGATCTGGAGAACCAGAGCCTGTTCATCCATATTCATTGTTTTTAAACTCTTGCGCTTCCTCAAACGTTGCATTTTTCTAAAGGATAACAGAGAAAAAGACATAAATTCAAGGGGATGGATGGGCAAAAAATGGGTCCTGTCGGATACTCTTGGAGGGAAACCCTTATTCCGGGTTTCCCTCCAACGATCGCTTCGCTCTCTGCCTCCTTTCCAAGGAGCAT
>JAPKZH010000478.1 GCA_026393905.1 Candidatus Aminicenantota bacterium | reverse complement strand
CATTCCGCACTGCAAGATCGAAGGCGTCGAATCACCGTTCGTCGGCCTGGCCGTCTCCAAAAAAGGCATCAGTTTTGATGCCGCCTACGGGAAACCCTCTTTCGTCTTTTTCGTGTTTGTGACTCCCGCGGATCATCCCAGCTTGAACCTTCAAATCCTGGCCGCCGTGGCCCATCTCATCCGCCGATCCCGGCATCTTTCCAAAAAACTGACCAGGGCCCGGACGAGCCGGGAGATCCTGGACATCATTCGGGAGGAAGAAGAGAAATTCTCTTGAGCAAGAATGCCGGTCACGAGGCCATCATCCCGGGAGGACTTCTCAAGATCTTCGGCCTGGGTGTACTGATCATCGGCGACAGCGGCATCGGCAAGAGCGAGAGCGCCCTGGAGCTCGTTTCCAGGGGATACCGTTTTGTCTCCGATGATGTGGTCTATGTCAAGAAAACGGCCTCGGGCCGTCTTGTCGCCAAGGCCCCTTCTCTCAGCCGCTTCTTCATGGAAATCCGCGGGCTGGGGATCATCAATATCAGGGAAATCTTCGGCCCCCCATCGATCTGCCGGCAATCGCGGATCGACCTGGTCATCAAGCTGAAAAAATGGCACCGGAAGAAGGAATATGACAGGCTCGGCCTCCGCTTCCCGGAGGATTATGAGGTCTTGGGAGAACGAATCCCTCAGCTCAATATTCCGGTCGCGCCGGGCAGGAACATCGCCACGCTGATCGAGGTCGCCTGCAAGGTCCACATTTTGCGGAAAAAAGGATACCATGCCTCGGAGGAGATCGTCGAACGCCTGGACCGGGCGCTGGCTTCGAGAAATAAGCGGGCCAAAAGGGGCGGATTATGAAAAACGACAGGTTCTTGATTATCACCGGCTTATCGGGATCAGGCAAGACCGTCGTCAGCCATTTTTTGGAGGACCTGGGCTATTATTGCGTGGACAACCTCCCCGCCAAGCTGATCCCCATTTTTCTCGAGCTTTGGATGCGCAAGGAGGTCGAGATCGAGAAAGTGGCGCTCGTCGTGGACATCCGAGAGCATGGCTTTTCGACGGACTTCCCCCAGGTCTGGGACGAGATCCGGGAGAAGACCAAGCCCAAGCTGATCTTCTTGGACGCGTCGGACGAGACCCTCGTCAAGCGGTTCAGCGAAAGCCGGCGGCCCCATCCCCTGGCCCACCGCAAGCCGATCCTGGAAGGCGTCCGGCTGGAGCGCAAGAAGCTCGCCCCGATCAAAAAGATGGCCGATGAGGTCATCGACACGACCGTCTTGAGCATCTCCCAGCTCAAGGATATCTTTTCCCGGAGGTTTTTGAGGAAACGCAGCGAGCGGCTGCGGGTGGTGATCGTCAGCTTCGGCTACAAGTACGGGATTCCCCTGGATTCCGACCTCATTTTTGATACACGGTTTCTGCCGAATCCGTTCTACATGGAAAGCTTCCGGGACAAGACCGGGAGGAACAAGAACGTCCGGGACTTCATCCTGGATTCCCCCGAAACCCGGACCTATCTGGCCGAGCTCTTTCGCTTCATCGACTTTCACATGCCCCGCTTCCTGGATGAAGGGAAAGGTCACCTGGTGATCTCGATCGGCTGCACGGGCGGGCGGCACAGGTCCGTGGTCATCGCCGAGGAGCTCAGGGATTACCTCCGGGGTCAAAAGTATGATATAAAGATTTTTCATCGGGATATTTTCAAATGATCGGCGGAATCATCGTCTCGCATGGAAAACTGGGGGAGGAGCTGCTCAATGCCCTGACCATTATCTTGGGTGAGGCCCCCAACATCGAGGCGATTTCGATCGGCTGGTACGACGACGTCGAGGACTCCAAGAAGAAGATCAACCAGAGCCTGAAACGGGTGGACCAGAAGATCGGGGTGGTGATTTTCACCGACATGTTCGGAGGGACGCCGTCCAACCTCAGCTTCAGTTTTCAGAAGGACGACCGGGTCGAGGTCATCACCGGCGTCAACCTGCCCATGCTCATCAAGTTCGTATCGCTGCAGCGGAGCAATAATCTCAAGGAGGTCGCCCGGAAGGTCGTCGAGCAGGGGAAAAAAAATATCCACCTGGCCAGCGCGCTGCTCGGCTCCAAGCAGTCCTAGAGGAGCATCATGCTCGAGACAGCGATCGTCATCAATAACAAGCTGGGGCTCCATGCCCGGGCGGCCGTGAAATTTGTCAATATGGCCAACCGGTTCAGCGCGGACGTCAAGATCGAAAAGGACGGCAGCGAGATCGACGGCAAAAGCATCCTCGGCATCCTGACTCTGGCGGCCATCCAGGGCGCCGAGATCGTCCTCAAAATCGACGGCGCGGACGAAGAAGCGGCGCTCAAATCTCTGGTGGCCCTCATCAACAACAAATTTGACGAGAAAGAATAATCGACCATGGAATTCATCCGCCTGAGAGGCATCGGCGTGTCACCGGGCATCGCCATGGGCGAGGCCGTTCTCACCGAGCGGATCATCTTTACTTCGAGGAAAGAGGACATCTCGCCCCAGGAGGTCGGGGCGGAGATCCTGAGGCTAGCGGCCGCCGTCGCCCGGACAAAGGCCGAGCTCATCGAGATCAAAGAAAAAATCCGGGAGAAAGTCGGCGCCGAGCATGCCTACATTTTCGAAGCGCACCTGCTGAT
>JAPKZH010000330.1 GCA_026393905.1 Candidatus Aminicenantota bacterium | reverse complement strand
GAAAGCGCGCCGGGCGAAGGAAGCACGTTTTCCATCATCCTACCCCTGGGGGGCGAGCCGTGAAAACGATTCTCGTCGTCGAGGACGACCTGGCTATCCTCAGAGGGCTCAAAGACAACCTCGAGTTCGAATCCTACGAAGTGCTGACCGCGGCGGACGGCGAGCGAGGTTACGGGCTTCTGAAGGAGAAAAAGCCGGACCTCGTCATCCTGGACCTCATGCTCCCCAAGATGAGCGGTTACGACCTCTGCCGGAAAGCGCGCGACGAGGGCATCACGACGCCCATCCTGATGTTGACCGCGCGGGGGGAGGAGATCGACCGGGTGGCCGGCCTGGACCTGGGGGCCGACGACTACGTGACCAAGCCGTTTTCTGTGCCGGAGTTGCTGGCCCGGGTCAGGGCCCTTATCCGCCGGGTCCAGCAGTCCAAGACCGGAAATCTGCCCGGCGGGTTGCATTTCGACGACGTCTCCATCGATTTCAAATGCTTCGAAGCCCGTAAGGCCGGAAAGATTATCGAGATGTCGCGCAAGGAATTCGGAATTCTACGGTTGTTGACGGCCCGGGCCGGAGAAGTCGTGCGGCGGGACGAGCTTCTCAACGAAGTGTGGGGTTATGACCAGTACCCGACGACGCGCACGGTGGACAACCACATCGCCCTTCTCCGCGGCAAGCTCGAAGAAGACCCGGCCAATCCGCGCCGGCTCCTCACGGTTTACGGCGTGGGTTACAGGCTCGTCCTCGAGAAATGACGAGACAGAAAAATTACACCGTCATGACAGTCTCGTGACACTCTCCAAGGTTCGACGGCTTATCTTATGAGCGAACCTAAAATAAGGGAGGAAGAAATGAAAAAATCTTTATTGATAACGGCGGCTTTCCTGCTGCTGTCGTCGAGCCTCGGCTCCCTCGCCCCCCAGAACGGCTACGACCAGTTCCAGAAGGCCCTGGCTAAGGAGCGCGGCGAAGGGAACCTTGAGGAGGCCATCGCCATCTACCAGAAGGTCATCAACGAGACGAAGGACGAAGCGCTGGCGGCGCAAGCCCAGCTGCGGATCGGGTTCTGTTTCGAGAAGCTGGGACGTGAGGAGGCCCAGAAAGCTTTTCAGAAGGTGATTGATAAATATCCAGCCCAAACCGAAATGGTCAGAACCGCCAAAGATAAACTCGCGCTTCTTCTGAGAATCCAGTCGGCGGGACGAGAATGGGGTCGAGGACTCCAGCTCCGGCAGGTTCTCTCAACTCAAGGATCGCAGATCGCGCATCAGGTCTCTCCCGACGGCCGATATCTAGCCTACTTCGACTATGGAATTGGGACGATTGTCATTCAGGAGCTGGCGACAGGAGAAACACGGGCCCTCAAAAGCAAGATCAGCGGTGCTGAGTCCGCCGGCGAATGCTGGTTTTTCCGCTGGTCGCCGGACGGGAAGTCCGTGGTCTGTAATTGGTGGCAGGATATGCCGTCGTTGAAATGGGCCGATTTGCGTCTTTTGTTCGTCGACGGGTCGGCACCCCGTCGCATTCTCGGCGGGGATTATGTCGATGTCTATCCGTTTGGCTGGTCATCCGATGGTCGCACTATCCTCGCAGCAATTTACAGAGAGGAAAACCAATCAGATACGATCATGGGGATCATTTCGGTCGACGACGGTTCCGTGCGCGTCCTGAAGACGATCGAAGGACGGTTAGGAAATATGGGATTTTCTCCGGACGGCCGATTCGTCGCCTATGACTCCCCCTCCGAAGAGGGATCGGACAAACGGGATATCTTCATCATCTCTGCCGGTGGGAAAGCCGACGTCCCCCTCGTGACCCATCCCGCTCAGGATGCCCTTGTAGGATGGTCTCCCGATGGAAGGCTTATCCTATTCAGCAGCGATCGATTGGGAACCGCGGATTTGTGGGCCGTCGCTGTAGCCGATGGGCGACCGGCGAGGGACCCGGAGGTTATCAAGAGAGGGATCGGTAATATTGAAGGCGCCGGCATAACGCAAGCAGGATCACTTTATTTCACGACGTCGAATGATATGATGGATATCTACGTCGTCGAAGTCGACCAGGAAACGGGAAAGATCATCGCCCCTCAAAAGAAGCTGGACCTTCCGCGGCAAGGAAGCAATAGGGGTCCGCAGTACTCGCCGGATGGGAAATACCTCGCTTATTTCCGGGATTCGTCTCCGGGACGAGGGGAATCGTCCTTGTGCGTATTTTCCCTGGAGACCAAGGAAGAGCAGAATTTCCCCTTGGGAACGTGGGGGCGCATGCCTCGGTGGTCACGGGACGGCCGCTTTCTGTACTTTACTACAGATCTCGGTGACAGCCAGAGGGGAATGTCCCGGTTGGACCTCCAGACAGGGCAGCGCATCCCCTTAGGGCCCGAGAAATCGAACGATACGGCTTCGGACAACTTATTCATCGGATGTTCGCCCGAGGGAGCTTCGTACTACTACATGAACTGGGAGGCCGAGGAAAAAACCTGCCGAATTCGTATTCGAGATTTTGAGAAAGGGACCGAAAAAGAGCTCTTCCGGGCGGGGACGGCGGCGACCCGACCTTGGGGACCCTCCGCCATTTCTCCTGATGGAAATCACATAGCGATAGTTAGCCGAGATGACCAACGGGCCCTCACGCTCATTCCGACCTCAGGGGGGGAAGCCAGAGTGATCCATCAGTTTGAACAAAAGGGGGGTTGGCCCACCATGCTCACTTGGACCACGGATGGCCGGTATATCATATTTAGCCGGAGTAGCGAACCGGAGAACAAGGGATGGGGCCTATGGAGGATTTCCGCAAACGGAGGAGAACCTCATAGTCTTGGAATGAACACGAGGTTCATTTCCTGGGTCTGTGCCCACCCTGATGGAAAGCAGCTGGCCTTCAGTATGGGGGAGGGCTCGGATACGGAGCTCTGGGTCATGGAGAACTTCCTGCCCGGCGGCAACGCTCAGGGCAAGGACAAGCGGCAAAGGGAATAGGTCCCGCTGACGAGTCTATCCCTTATGGTTCTTCGACGCTCATTGCTTGGCGTTTTTTGAAGGTAGCAAATTCTCAATATCCCACATGGCTCAGACTTGTTCTGGTGCCGTTCAGGAAGCAATGGTAATCCGCTCCGCTTCACGCAATCTTCACCAAAGAATCCACGAATCATCAAGGCCCGGAGACACGAACCTCGCTATGCTTCCCCTTGGGCAAGGCCGACGAAGGGGAATGCTCCTTGTATTGGTTGCAGCCGTGTTCTAGAATAAGGACAAGTCGTCAATCGAGGGCAAGAGACCTCATGGCCCAGGGGTGAAAGGCCCGATGCATCAACGCCGTAGAATCGTCCTGCTTTTCATGGCCGGGATCGTCCTGCCCAGCCTGCTCCTGGGATACCTCGCCTTCCGGGGCATTCAGAACGACCGGGCCTTGCTCGAAAAGGAGAGGCTCGGGGAAACCCGGCGGACCGCCGACTTGGTCATCCGCGCGGTCGACGATGAGATATCGGTCGCCGAAGAAGCTCTTTCGAAGATGGTGGCAGATCATTCCGGGACGCCGCCGCCCGGATTAGCGGCCGCCCTAGAAAAGCTAGCGGCCGCGAGCCCGCTGGTCGAGCAGGTCTTTTACCTCCAGGACTTCAAGGCTATTCATTTCCCTATCGCAAGGTTTTTATTCGTTCCGGACGGCCGTCGAGAAACCGGCTCCTCTCCTCCTGCCGACCCAAGCGAATCAGCCGAAATCCAAGTTGCCCAACGGCTGGAGTTCCAGCAAAAAAACTATCCGAGGGCTCTAGCCGCCTACCGGCAGGCTCTG
>JAPKZH010000334.1 GCA_026393905.1 Candidatus Aminicenantota bacterium | reverse complement strand
TATTGGGGAAAGATGACCCACTCTTCGACCATCGACTACGAGCTCAAGAGTGAGACGCGCGTGCTCTATGCCGTGCCGCCGATCTACACCAAAAGAGAGGAGTATGGAAACCTGGCCATCGAAGAGAATCTCCACAAGGGAAGCCTGGGCTTCCAAGGAGGAGTGGGGGTGGAGCTCACTCTTTTCCGGCGTCTCGCCCTCGGGCTGGAGATTTTCGGCCGGCATCTGGTTTTCGAGGGATGGCAAGGGAGTTCCACGACCGACTCTACCGTCCTCATCAAACGATGGGACCAGGATCATGGCTGGTATCCCGATACGACCGAAACCGGGTCTCTGACGAGAGAGGGGACGCTGTGGTATTCCCGCATCGCTGATTCCCTTCTGGATAAGGAGATCGATGCCTTTTATGTCGAGGACGCCGGGGCTTTGGACAGCGCCTTGCTCGGGCCGAACAGGGAAGCGCGGATTGACCTCAGCTCCATCGGCATCCGCCTGACCCTGAGGATCCATTTGGGGCGGTTCCTGTAGAGTCTCTGTAAGCGAATTTTTTTCACGGATGAGTAAATCAACTCCTCGAAGGGGCCCTGGAACAGCTACGGCGAGGTGACAAAGATTTTGGATTCTCTCAAGAGGCTGGCCGGCTAGATTCGGACGATCGACCCGAGGGAAGGGGTCTTCCCCGCTAAATTGACTTACGGGCGCTGCTCGTTTATGCTTTCGTTCATAAAGGAGGAAAGAGCCTAGGTCATGAAATGCCGGAAATGCGGGTTCGCCAATCCTCCTGGGCTTCTCTACTGCGGAAATTGCGGAACTCGACTGGCCGCGCCGGACAGGCCGGCGTCGCCCACGCTGACGCTCGGACAGCCGCAAGAGCCTCTCGGCCGAGGCAGCCTGCTTGCCGACAGGTTTGAAGTTCTCGAAGAGATCGGAAGCGGCGGCATGGGCACGGTCTATCGGGTGCTGGATAAAAAAATCAACGAAGACGTAGCCCTCAAGCTCTTGAGACCCGAGGTCGCCGCGGACAAAAGCATCATCGAGCGTTTCAAAAACGAGTTGAAAATTGCCCGCCGAATCACCCATAAAAACGTCTGCCGGATGCATGACATCCATGAGGACGCTGGGACGATTTTCATCACCATGGAATACGTGCCCGGCGAGGATCTCAAAAGCTTGATGAGGCGCGCCGGACGCCTATCCATAGATAAAGCCCTTGCCGTGGCCAAAGAGGTCGTCGAGGGGCTGTCCGAAGCCCATCGCCTGGGAATCGTCCACCGAGACCTCAAGCCGCAAAACATCATGATCGACCGCCGGGGAAGCGCCAAAATCATGGATTTTGGAATCGCCCGTCAGATCAAAGGGCCGGAACTGACAGCCGCGGGAATGATGATCGGAACCCCGGCCTACATGTCGCCGGAACAGGTGGCGGGCGAGGCGGTCGATCCGCGCACCGATATTTATGCCTTGGGGACGATTCTCTATGAGATGGTCGTCGGGCGGCCGCCGTTTGAAGGAGACAGCGGCCTCAGCGTAGCCTTGAAACACAAAACCGAACTCCCCAAACCTCCCCGGGAATCCAATGCCCAGGTTCCTGAGGAGCTCGATCGCTTGATCCTGAAATGCCTGGCTAAAAAGAAGGACGAGCGCTACCAAAGCGCCGATGAGCTGTTGTCAGGGCTGAATCGCATCGAAGAAGGAATCTCCGGCAAAACGCCGATCCCTCCTCTGAAAGAGGCGGCGAAATTGACGGTGTCCGAACGGGAATGCATCCGGTCCATCGCCGTGCTGCCGTTCAAAGACATGAGCCCGCAGCACGACCAGGACTACTTTTGCGAAGGGCTGGCCGAAGAGCTGATCAACGCTCTGACCCAGGTCAAAGGTCTCAAAGTGGCCGCCCGCACTTCCGCATTTTTTTTCAAAGGAAAAGATGAGGACATCCGTGAGATCGGCAGACGATTGGATGTCGCCTCGGTCCTCGAAGGAAGCGTCCAGAAAGCGGGGAATCGCCTCCGGGTCACAGCCCAACTCATCTGCGTTTCAGACGGCTATCACATCTGGTCGGAGCGATTTGATCGGAGGATCGAGGATATTTTCGCCGTGCAGGACGAAATCTCCCTGGCGGTCGTTGAAAAACTGCGAGTCGAGCTCCTGGAGGGAGAGAAAGATAGAATCACGAAGCGTCACACCCAGAACAAGGAAGCCCATGAGCTCTATCTCAAGGGACGCTACCACTGGAATAAACGCAGTCCGAAGGATATGATCCAGGCCGTCGATTGCTTCCAGCAGGCCATCGACAAAGACTCTTCCTACGCGTTTCCCTATGTCGGGATGGCCGATGTCTTCAACATGCTGGCGGAATTCGGCTTTATCCCTCCCCGGGAAGGGTATTTAAAATCCAGGGAATTGCTCCAGAAGGCCCGGGAGATCGATGATTCGCTGAGCGATCTCTATTACTCTCTGGCCCTCATCACGTATTGTTATGAATGGGATTTACCGGCCGCTGAGCGCCTGTCCCGCCGGAGCATCGAACTCAACCCCCAGAGCGTATGGGCCCACGCCTGGCGCGCGGAAATCCTGGGGACCTGGGAACGGGCGGAGGAAGCCTTGGAAGAGGCAAAAATAGCCCTCGAATTGGACCCGCTATCGTCCTTGAACCACGCCCTCTACGGCATCATCCTGGGGGGATTGGGACGGAGGCAAGAGAGCCGCGATAAAATGCACATGGCCCTGGCCATGGAGCCCGACAATCCCATGCTCAATGCCTGGCTGGGCGCGGGCTATCTCGACAAACCGGCTATCCCGGAGAAGGCTATTGAGTATCTGCAAAAAGCCGCTGACTTCGGCGCGAGTGCTGCCTATGGGTATATGGGATTAGCCCAAGCCATGGCCGGCCGTAAGCTATCTGAAACCGGGCTTGCGGCATTTCCGGCCGTTTAAAAAGAAGTACGTCCCGTCCTACCTCAAAGCCATTATCTACCTCGGGCTGAACAGGCAGGAGGAAGCGCTGGCTCAACTCGAAAAATCCAGCCAGGCCAGAGATTATCTCATTCCGGTGTCTCTGGAGCTTTTTGGATCTTGGGACCTGCCGTGGATCGCCGAGTTTATGTCTTCGGCAAGATACCAAGCTCTCAGGGCGAAAATCAAGAGATCATAAAAAAAATCGCCCGGTGAACCTGGCGGACCTTCACTCAAACCGGCCGCATGTTTCCTTAAAATACTCCCATGAATCCCGAATCGTCCTTTCGATGGGGATGTAGGAGTGGAAGAATTCTCGCCGGCTTTTTTCGTTCGAATAATACGCCGTCCAGCCGCTCAGCCGGCCGTAAGAATAGGTCAGCAGAGGCCTTTTTTTCGTCCGCCGGCTCCAAAGCTCCAATAGACCGCCGGCAACAGCCACCAGGAAGGGCGGAAGTGGGATTGGATAAGCTTTCCGGCCGCAACACCGGCTGATGATCCGGACAACGTCTCGATAGCGCAGGTTGGCTCCCACAACCAAATATTTCTCGCCGATTCTTCCGCCGTGGAGGACCTTGAGAATAAGGGCAACAAGGTCCCGGACATCGACAATGGCCAGCCCGCCCACGAAAGATCCGATCAAGCCTTTGCAGCAGATCCGATCGTAGAGCTGGTTATGGGGTGTCGCGCAATTATGGTCTCCAGGCCCCATGACAGAGGCCGGATTGAGGATCACGGCCCTCAGCCCGGACCGCTCAACAGCTTCCTCCACGATTTTTTGCCCTTCATGTTTGGACGTCATGTAGTAAAAATTGGAAGGCCAGTTAAAAGGGACCATTTCATCGGCCGGCATGCCGTCTTTGTTGAATCCGATCGCTCCAACCGATGAAATATGGACCAGCCGCTCAACGCCGTGACGGAGGCAGGCATCGACAACGCAGCGGACGCCGTCGCGGTTGACCCGTCTCAGTTGAGCGGCATCATTTTTCCAGTAAGAGATCAGTCCGGCCAGGTGGATGACATGGCTGTGGCCGGCCACGGCCGCGGATATGGAAAATCCGTCGGCCACATCCCCATAGAACAGCCGGATCTTTTGCTCCGCCCAGCTCTGGGGGATCTTATCGCCGGGAATCAGGAAGGCCGAAACCGAATCCGTCCCGTAGATATGAATAAGCTCGGGCATAAGAACCGAGCCGACGAATCCAGTCGCACCTGTGACCAGTATCTTCATGGGAACCTTTTCACATAGGGGATATGCCTGAGAACTTCGAGGCCATTTTACGGGCTTGCCCGGCGGTAATAGCGATGAAAGATCAATGCATCATTGCAGATTCCGACCAGGGCATGAATAAACAGGGTATAGAGGAACGAGCCGGTGCTATAGGCGATGAGCCCGAAAATAAAGCCGGATCCTAAAGCGGCGAATATTTCAGAATCGGGATGGCCGATATGGTAAAGTGTGGAGACAATCGACTGCAAAGCCAGGGACGCCAACAATCCGCTTGATGAGAGCAGGCTGAAAAACAGAAGGCCCCGGAACACGAATTCCCAGGGCAGATAATAGAGAACAAGATAGGCCATCTCGTAAAGGACGAATTTTTTCAGACTGGAACAGGCCTGCTTGGAAAGCGGGTACTGCTGCCTCATGACCGGATCATTGGACGCGACATAGGCGGAGGCAACTGCGATTGGGATGGCGATGACCATCAGAAGGATCCCACGCCGGCTCCGGCCCATCGTCCATCCAAGACTCGAGAGCAACTGTCCCGGCGCGGCCGAGGCCAAACAGATGATCAGGATGGGGACAACGAGGAGCGCCAAGAAAAAAAAGACAAAATAACGCAGAACAGCTCTAAAATCGTTGGCCGCCTTGATCCGCCTCTTATAATGAAAAACCGTGACCAACAGCGCAAAAGCCAGGGCTAAATAAACGAAAAGGATCGGTTGGAGAAGCTTCGGATTACCTAATAAACCCATGTTCTCTTTCTTTGCGATACCAGGCGACAATCTCCTCGATCTGCCGCTCCGTTCGATTATCAGGTTCATAACCCAGCTCGGCGATCGTCTTGGAAATATCGTATGTCGTATCGTTCGTGACACGTCGGATCCGGTAGCGCGTCAAGGGCGGATCGTACTTGGGAATGATTTTGTGAACGAACTGCATCAGGCTGGCTGCCGTAAAAGCCCCCCAGACCGGGATATAGAGCCGCTGTTTTTTGCCGAGGGCTTTCTGGAGGGCCTTAAAAAACGCTTTCCAGGTCGGCAGCTCGCTGTTCGTCACGGTGTAGGCTTTTCCTTCGACGCCCTCCTTGGTCAGGGCAAGATGGACGGCCTGGCAGACGTTCCCCACATAGCAGTAGCCGAACTGCCAGTGGCCGCGGCCGACGATCAAAGGCGATCCTTTCTCACAGACCCTCAACAGGCGTCCGCAGGTGATCCGGTCGTTGGGTCCGTAGACATCCGCCGGCCGGAGAATCACCATGGGCAAACGGGTCTGTTCCCACTGTTCCCGAAAATATTTTTCCGTTTTGATCTTGTACCGGGTATAGGCGATAGATTCGGCGGAGTGGCCGGGATTCTCTTCGGAGATGTTCCGGCCGTTGATGCCGATCGTCAGGGCCGTCGAAATATAGGCCAGCCTTTTCAGAGGCACCTGAAGCTCCCGGATCCGCTGAACAAGATTCACCGCCAGAAGGTAGATATTTCTGTAACAGGTGTCCTCATCGGCCAGGTCGGACACGATCGAAGCCGAATGGACGACGTGAGAGATGTTCCGGGGGATGTCGATGGCCTCGGGCCTGAGCAGATCGCCGTAAAGCAGCTTGACATTCAGTCCCTCCAGAAAATGGAGATCCGAGGTTGTCCGGACAAGCCCATAGACGTCCCAGCCCTTGTCCAGGAAATATCGGCAGAGGTTGGAGCCGATAAACCCGTTGGCCCCGGTGATAAAAATTTTCATGCGTTCTTGAGGGAGCGCCGATCGAGCCACGCGTTCCATCGTTTCATTAGATAGGGGACCATCAGTATAACAAACCAGGCCGTTAAAATGCCAATGACGACATCCGTCAGGTAATGATACCGGCCGTAAAAAGCCGAACCATAAAGCGAAAGGATAATGGGAGATAAGAGATAGAACGTCGGCCGGTGGTGCCGGTAGGCGGTCACCCACATGAGCGTGGCCACGGCGCAGTGCGGGCTCGGAATGCAGCCGCCGACGTCATGGACATGATTCCGGATAAACTCTCCCCAAAACGTGAAGAAATAGCCTTTGAGGGGAACCGTATATTGATCGGCAATCTTGAAAAGCGGGCCGGCCACGGGAAAGAGGATAAAACCCGCGTCGCAGACGAAATTCGTGACGCCGAGAGTGAAGAGATACTCCTCCATGTGGCGTTCGCTCCGCTTAAAATAGAGGATGCCGCAGAGGACGGGATAGATCGGCAGATAAATGACGTAGGAAAACATCATCCATTCTGTGAGCGCGGGCGAGATGAACTTCTGGAGCCAGACCGTGGGCTGCACGCCGAAGACGGCCTGCTCCAGGTTGAGAACGATCTGGTCCTGCCAATTTCTCCAAATAATCAATTGAAGAGGCAGGACCGAGACAAAGAGGTGGGCAAAGATCAGCTGGACGGAGGCGGTCCGGATCAAGAATTTGAGCCAGCGCTGGGAAGCACGCTGATGGAGATAGACGGCGCCGAGATAGAGGAGGCCGCAGACCGTATTTTTGAGGACCAGCATCCAGGGGCCCTTGATGCTTGAATGGAAAAGGGCGGTGAGGATGCTGAACAGGAGAAGCCAGGCCAGGACGAAAACATCGATCGCCTGCAGACCCAGCCCGAAAACGGACAGCCGCCTTCCCTGGAGAGCGTAGGCCTGCGGTTTCGTTCCTGAAGCTTTCATCCTATTTCCGGATGAACCGCCGAGACTCTTCCATTGCCAGCCTCACAGCAAGCCCTGGTCTTGATACCAAGCGATCGTTTTACGGATGGTCGCCCTCATGTCCATCCCGACTCGAAAGCCTAGTTCTTTTTCAATCTTTGATCCATCATAGAGCCAATAATATTTCCGGGTAGCGACAATATGCTCTCGACTCACCAAAGGAGCTTTGCCCCGGACCCATCCGGACAATTCCGAGACGAGCGCCACTATATACTGGAGCCCATAGGGGACCTTGATAAAGAATTTTTTGATCCCCATAAATTCGGCGATCGCATCCGCGATCTCGAGCCAAGCATAGTCTCGGCCGTCTGTCACAAAATACACCTGGCCTTGACTCTTCTCGTTTTCGGCCGCCAAGAGAACGGCCTTGACCACATCCTCCACACTGGCCAGGCTTGTCTGGGGCTCACCGCTGCCGATGAGGGGTTTGATCCGCCTCCGGATGAGCCGAATGGATTCGAAGAGCTCTTTCTGCCTAGGCCCCAAGACGTTGGGAGGCCGGAGGATCGATACGGGCAGGCGGTTTTTATGGCCGAGGACGATCTGTTCGGCCAAAAGCTTGCTGCGGCCGTAATCGGAAATCGGCCGACACGGATCATCCTCTTTGAGGCGCCGGCCGGCAGCGGAAGGGCCGCAGGCGGCGATGCTGGAGACAAAAACAAACCGCTTGATCCCCGGCGCTTTTTCAAAGCAAGCCTCGATCAGGTTCTGGGTTCCCTTCGTGTTCACGTCGCGGTAGGTTTCCCAGTCCGGAGCGCTAATCACCGCGGCGAGATGAAAAACATAATCCATGCCTCTGACGGCTCTTCTGAGGGACTCCTTGTCTCGGCAGTCCCCGTCCACGAGTTTAACATTCAGCTTTTCGAGCCACCGGGTGTCACTAGTTTTTCGGACCAAGCCATAGATCTCATCCCCTCTCTTAGCGAGCTCTTCGGCCAGGTGTCCGCCAATGAACCCGCTGCTTCCGGTCACAAGGCATTTCACTAGCTCTTGATTCTATCAGAGGTTTCGAAAAAAGAGCAAGGCGGTGATCTATGACAAAGACTAAAGTCGATGTCGGTTCGATCCTCTGATGCCCCGGCAGGCTGAAACAAATCATGCATTCGCCAGGGGCAAGAAGGTCAAATGGAGAATAAGAATTCGCTTTTTTGCGCTGTGGGAATTTCCCTTCTGTTAAGCTCGGAACCGGCACCGCTGATCTATGTCCCGTCCGCGGGCGTCTTATGATTATCCGAAAAATTCCATGCCTGAATCGGGATCGGGAAAATCCTTGCCCCCCCTTTTCCGATATCGCCAGCCGAGTTTATAGGAGGAGGCGCACGATTCGTCCATTCGCAGTCTCTTCCGCCGGCCGTTTTCTGTCCGGAAAACAACCGCATACCGGTATTTCGACAGCGAATGCGCTCTTCTTCTCTTGTTCTTTATCACGACACCGAACCATTCCTGTTTTCGGTTCCAACTTCTTAAGAACCAACCGATCAGCACGATAACTAAAAAGTCTCCGAAAGCCAAAAAAATATCGGCTAAAAGATCAAGGATCATCGTTTCCTCTCTTTTCGACCATCCGCGGAATTATATATGTCAATTCGGCAGGCTGTGCATGCTGCCTGCTAGCACCTTCATTGCCTTTTAGCCCGCCTCTTCCAGGCATCCTCAAGCTCAATCACCTATGTCGCCTTTCCGTTTTTTTCGCTGCCAGATCAAAAGTGATGAAGAGGGCGAAAAGTGAAAAGAATACAATAAAAATCATGGCCAGTACTCTTGGAATCCAAATGAGTTTGTCCGTTTTCATTTCCCTTCCTTTTTTGTAAGGATTAGTTATACGCAACCTATAACAAAGATTGCGCGATTATTAAGAAAAACCCCATTATCCCAATTCCTCCTCTCTTTTCTGATTTCTGAGAGGCTATAACAATCTGGGAGCGGACCGCTGTTTATCAAGCTAACTCTGAAAATGATAGACACCTCCATTTATTAAGGAGAGCGATAAATATCTTGCATTGGTTCTTGGGCAAAAATAGTGGTGCACGCAATCAATTTATCGCTCCCGGTAATAAGTGCCGGCCACGATGTACCAAATGAGAAATTTATGAGAATAAGAATTCGCTTTTTTGCGCTGCGGGAATTTCCCTTCTATTAAGCTCGGAACCGGCACCGCCCTTCACGAGAGAATGATATTCCCGGCTGAGGATCTATGTCAAGAGCACAACAATGGCCGCGGCGGAGGCCTTTCGACGGAATCCGCTTCTCTTCCTCCTCGCCCATCCGCAATACGAAGGGACTCCCCATACTCTGCCCAAAATAGGTCAGAGGTAATCTTTGATGGGCGGGAAAAGCAGCCGCTGGATTTCAGCCTGGTTCATATTTTCAGGTGTCACCAGCGTCTCTCCCGTATCGACTTTGACCTCGAATGCCTGGCCGCGAAGAAAGGCCACGGCGGTCTTTACTCCAAGATATCCCATCTTGAACGGGTCCTGCAGCACCAACCCATGAATATAGCCTTTCCGCATCCCGTCCACCAGCTTCTGGGAGCTGTC
>JAPKZH010000591.1 GCA_026393905.1 Candidatus Aminicenantota bacterium | reverse complement strand
GAATACATCAATATCCTGACCTGGAGCGCCAACCCCGATAACGAAGATATCGTGAATTACCGGATCTATCTCGTTGAAGACGGCCAGAAAACACTGCTGGCGACGCTGGGGGCCGATGAATTCGAATGCCGGTTCCGAAAAATGAACAAGAACTGGGAATATACGTATCAAATCGTGGCCGTCAACAGTACGATGAGAGAAGGAGACCCGGCGGTCGTCGTAATCAAATGAGTGTTGTGCGCAGGAGCGAAAAATGAAAAAGATGGCCCTGATTGGGCTCGCCGTTTTGATGGCCTCGACCAGCGCTTTTTCTTTTGTCGTCCTCGAGGCCAAAGGCCAATATTTTTCCCCGTCCGAGAGGTATTTCCGGGATATCTACGGGGCCGGCTGGATGGCCGAAGGGGAAATCGGAATTCGCCTCTTCAGGGGCTTGGAATTGTGGGCGGGGGGAGGCTATTTTTCAAGGAAGGGCCAATTGACCTTTACCCGGGAAGAGACGACCCTAACCATTCAACCCGTGGGCGGAGGTCTTAGGTACAGGATCACATCCGGGAAGATCTCCGGCTACATGGGCGCCGGCGTGAATTACTATCAGTATAAGGAATCCAATCCGATCGGCGATGTGAGCAAAAAGAGCGTCGGCTATGTCGGAAAAGCCGGGGTTTTGTTCAGGATCGTACCCGGCCTGCTCCTCGATCTCAACCTCGGCTATACCTACTGTAAGATGACGCCCGCGGATTTCGAGATCAATATCGGCGGGATCGCGGCCGGGGCCGGCCTGGCCATTGAATTTTAATTTCTCTTTTTTCTCGCCATCTCGAATTCTCTTCCCTCAAAAAGTTGACGAGCGGCGAATATGCCCCGGGGCATATTCGCCGCTCGTAGAGGGTTCCAAGGGGGAGCCGCCCCCTTGGTCGGAGGGCGGGGTTTCATCCCCCGCCCGAGAAGGGGAGGCAGGGCGTCGGACGAAGTTCGACGCCCGTTGGAAGGGGTCTTCCCCTCCAAGTTGACTTTATCTCTCCCCACGTGTATTTTCTGTTTCGACAAAAAAGCCGCCGGCTTCTTCCAGAATGATCAAGACGAGCGGGATTGAGACAGGGACATTTGAAGAGGAGGCATTCCATGAAAATTTTTAGAAAAGCTGCCTTGGCGGTGATCGTCCTTTTGCCCTTCGCCGCACAATCCATGAGCCAACAGCCGAACGTGGATTGGGAGATGGTCGCCAAGATCAGGGAGCAAGGCTTCCAGCGCTCCCAGGTCATGGAAATCGTCGGCTATATGACCGATGTTTTAGGCGCCCGGTTGACCCTCTCCGCCGACATGAAGAGAGCTCAGGCTTGGGCCAAGGGCTTGATGGAGAAGATCGGCCTGGAGAACGCCGTCATCGAGCCGTTCATGGATTACGGCGTCTCCTGGGACAATGAATACTTTTCGCTGCATATGCTCGAGCCGGATTACCAGCCGCTTGTCGGCTTCCCATTGACCCATACGCCCGGCACGCCGGGAAAAATCACCTGCCGGGCTTTCATCGTCGACGTCCAGACCAAGATGGACCTGGACAAATATCGTGGAAAGCTGAAGGGCTGCGCCGTTCTGGCCACACCTCCCTTTACAATCGACCTGGCCGCCTTGTCCCAAGGCGTCACACGCCGCACCGAAGAGGAATTGAAGAAACTGGAAGAGGCCGTCGTTCCGCCGGCGCCGCGTGTGAAGCCGCCGACGCCGCCGAACCCGAACCTTCTCAGGCCCGAGGAAAAATTCGAGTTTTTCAAATCCGAGGGCGTGGCTGTCGTGCTGCAGTGTGAGAGCGGATTTCCCGGAGCGGTGCGGGGCTTTGCCCGGCCCGGGACCAAGGACGACAAGTGGTCGCGCGAAAAAAGCTTAAGTTATGTCCCGATCGTGGCCGTGACACCGGAGCACTACAACCGTATGTACAGGATCGTCAGAAGGGGCATCCCGGTCAAGATCGAAGCGGAAATCCGCAACCGCATCGGGGAGACGGTCGAGAAGGCTTGCAACGTGATTGGAGAGATCCCCGGGACAGACCTCAAGGAGGAAGTGGTGATGATCGGCGCCCATTTCGACAGCTGGCATGCCAGCCCCAATGCCAGCGACGATGCGGCGGGCTGCGCGGTAGCACTGGAAGCGGCGCGCATCCTGAAAGCCATCGGCGCGCGTCCGCGGCGGACGATCCGGGTCGTCCTCTGGAGCGGCGAGGAACAGGGGCTTTACGGGTCGCGGGAGTACGTGCTCAAGCATTTCGGCGATCCCAAGAAACAGGTCATGCCGGAGTACGAGAAGTTTTCCGTCTATTTCAACCAGGATTATGGAGCGGGACAGTTCCGCGGTATTTATCTGCAGGAGAACGAGCACGTCCGCCGCATCTTTGAGGAATGGATGAAGCCCTTCCGCGACCTGGGCATGACGGCCATCAGCATCCAGGGCGTGGGCAGCACGGACCACGTCTCGTTCAATGCCGTCGGTCTGCCCGGCTTCCAGTTCATCCAGGACCGGGTGGGCGGCACCGCCGGCCACACCAACCTCGACTTTTTCGATACGCTCCCCGCCGAGGACTTGATGAAGAATGCCGTGATCATGGCCTCATTCGCCTATCATGCGGCGATGAGCGATGCCCGGATTCCGCGGAAGCCGCTTCAATGAGATAAGAACAGGAGCTCCGGCTGTCGGCCGCTCTGGCCCTGGGCGAGGCTGACGATAGCCCACATTTTCAAGCCTTCGGGCAATTGAAATCCCCTGCCGTATCCGCCCATTCCCTCCTGTCCGGCTCCGCCGCCCATGGGTGGCCGGCCGCCACCGGGGATCCCGCCGCGCCTTCTAGGCATCTGGCTCAGATCGAATTTTGGGGTTTCGAACCCAATGCCGACCGTCTTTCCCGGCTCGACCCCGACGGCGATGGGATGTTGTTCCGTTTTGACCAGTGGGATTTTGAGTTCATAGACGATCAGTCCGGAGGACGGCACGACTTTGACCTCGATCCCCTGGGCTTCCGCGACATTCAATTTTTGTACCGGTTCCTTCTCCGACCGGATGATCTCCATTTCGGTCATGGGCACCTTTGGCAGGTTTTCTAGATCCGGCCCCTCGGGATTATCTCCCAAGGGCATCTTCCGCTCGCCGGGCGGCAGGCCGACGGGAAATTTAATCCCGAAAACCTTGTCCGTTTTTCCCTTCGGATCGAACCATACCGTCAGGCCCTGCGTCAGAATCTGAGCCCGGACGAAATTGTCCGTGGTCAGAAGACAGATGTAAAGATTTTCCCGGTCGTTCAGGAAGCCGAGCTCGATCCGTTCTCCCTCGGCGACGAACAGATCGCCGCGCCAATCATCGGTCTTCCCGTCGACGATAACCTGGTGATCCAGCGGTCGGCTCTCCGTCGAAAATGTGTTGAAGGTCCGGCAGCCGGCAAGCATCAGGGCCAGCGCCAGTAAGACTATTTTTTTTGAGATCGAATTCATATGTTCCTCCATTCTCTATAACTCGAAAAAACGCCAGACAGATTCTTTTCCTCCAAATAATTCGGGGTCAAACCTACTCATTACGCACATACTAGGCTAGAAGCCCGCGTTAAAGGTTCCTTTGATCCCATTCCATATTATATTAGATACGAGGAAGGTGCTAGCCCTTCGAAAGTTGAACAACCCGGGGTCAAACCTACTCTTTACGCAAGTTCCCCTGGAATATTGTGCGTAATGAGTAGGTTTGACCCCGTTTTAGGGCCTGAGCGAGAGCGAGATCTTCAGGACCCCTCGCTCTTCCATCGGGAAGAACCGGCTGGTCGGATCCCATCGCCTCTCCCAGTTCTTGTTATAAACGACGTAGATATCGTTGCCGGGGGAGATCTGCCAGCGGAGCCGGGCGCTCCAGCCCAGCAACCTGGAGATGTCGTCGTACTGGAAATAGTTCATGAGGCCGAGGTCGGGCGAAATGAAAATGTCGGCCTTGATCTGGTATACATTCTCGTTGAAATGTCCCTGGGGGAGCCGACCCCGGACGAGGTTGGTGTCCAAGGCGAGGGTCGCGTATCCTTTGTATTTCAGGGTTAGCCCGAAGCTCACATCGTCGTAGTGGCCTGAATAGAACCCCCCGAAATTGTAGTTCATTTCAAAAACCGCGGCTCTATGGGTCGAGGTTCTAAACTCGAAACGATAGCTGGTGAAATCGTAAGGACCGGCGGGAAGAACTACTCCCTTGGCGAGCTCGAAATCATACGGCAGGACATCGCGGTTGGCGACGACGCTTAAACCGATATTCTCTCCGCTCTGGGTCCGAAAGCTGAGGGGCGAAGCGGTAAGGCGGCTCGTTTCGAGATTCCAGGCAAGGTCCCAGTAGTAATCGGCGCTCGCATCGAAGAAGAACTGCCGGATGAACTTGCCCAGGAAGCCCTTTTCCGGCCGCGGCTGGAAGGCGACCCGGGCAAAGGCCGTCTGCATGCTCGTCCGCATCATGTAGCCCAGGCCGGGCTCCAAGGCCTCTCCGTAAAAAGCGTACGTCGACTGGACGTTCCAGAGGTCATTGGGATAATCGGCCCGGAAGCCGAAACCGTGGTGCCGCCCCTCTTTTTTTTCGTTCCAGTTGTAGGCCGCCCAGGCAGCGAGCATGATGTTCTTGTTCCCCAAGAACTTGGAGGATGAGTAGTTGAAATCCGCGCCGGCCAAGGAGTTTTTCTCTCCCGTCGGACTGCCGTTGGTGAAGATCCAGCCCACCTTGCTCTGGGCGAAGATATTCTGGGTCATCCGGGCGGCGAGGAGATTGTTGCTCGGCAGGCCCTCGAATTTGCCGGTCTGGACGTCCAGGATGGACAGGTTCGTGCTGCCGATCTTGCCGTAGAGCTTGGTGCCGAAAACAACCGGCACCTGTTTACCTTCGTAGAGCCCGATTCTGCGGCTGAAGAAAGGCATGAAGCTGACGCTCGAGCTGAAGCTGAAAGTCTCCGAGCCCTCCAGAAAGAACATCCTTTTTTCGGGGAAAAATAGGGGAAACCGGGTCAGGTTGATGCGGCGCTCGTCGACTTCGGTCTCGGCGAAGTCCATGTTGTAGCTGACGACGCCCACCAGATTTGGCGTAAAACTCTTGTAAATGTCGAAACCGCCGTCGAGTTTCCAGTCATAGGCTCCGGAATCAAGGCTGGTTTTCTGGGCGCTGACGAGGCCATAAGGCCGGAAAGTGATCCCTTTTCCCTGCTCGACGCCCTCGATTCCCTCCAGACCGGCCGCTTCCATCGGGTTGTTGAAGTTGCTGTCCCTGTTTGTCCCGGACAGCCGGATCGTCTCCTGCTTGCGGGCGATAGAGCGCTCGACGTTGATGCCCCAGATCGTCAGCCCGGGCTTGAAGGAGATCGTTTTGAATGGGATGCGGAGCTCGGCGCTCCAGCCGTTCTCGAGAATGCGGCTCTTGGCCTCCCATATGCCATCCCAGTTGAGGCTGGAGCTTCCGGCGTAGGCCAATCCCTCGCCTCGGGCGCCCAGCATGGTGTTGGCCGCAATTCGTCTCGGCTCGCTATCGTAGCAGACGATGCCGATATAAAGGTTGGCCTCGTCATACAGGATCCTCAGCTCGGTCTTCTCCGTCGGCTCCTGGTTAGGCTGCGGCTCGACCATTCGGAAATTGGCGACGGGCGTAGCCGCCTGCCAAACGGGATCGGATAGGCTGCCGTCGATCTTCGGGGCCTCTTTGACACGGACGGCCTTCAGCTCGGCCGCCGCAAGAAAAGAGGACAGGACGAATGATGAAACCAGGCAAAATAATATGAGTCTCTTCATTTTCTTCTTTCTTGGCTTTTTCCAGAACAGGCCAGAGAATTTAGAAAAGGTCGTTTATTTTAATGCCTGGGCTGGACTTTTTCAAGTTTCTTGATTGACCTATCCAGGCGGATCGATTTATCGATGATTTTCATGAGCGGACGTTATCACCTATAGCATAACGGCGGCCACGATATCAACCCAAAACCTGCCGATTAAAATCAGATGTCGCAGGGCATCGATCCGGCGCAATAAAGTCAATTTTTTTACACCAGAAAAATAAAGGTTTTGCCGAAATCATGGTGTAAATATCAGAAGACCAGTCCACGAGGTAAACCGAAGAAGAAAAAAGAAATGGGCGATAGAGGATTTAAACCTCTGACTTCTACCGTGTGGAAGAGACAACGGCCGGAGCGAAACCGCACCCTATTTTCTTTTCTTGACTTTGCCTATTAGCCAGCAATATATTTCTAAGGGTCATCAACAAATGATTGGCAAAACAATCTTACATTATAGAATACTCGAAAAGATCGGGGAAGGCGGGATGGGAGTTGTCTACAAGGCGGAGGACACGAAGCTCAAGAGGATGGTCGCGCTGAAGTTCCTGCCGGCTCAATTCACCGGGGATCCCCAGGCCCGAACGCGGTTCGCTCAGGAGGCGCAGTCGGCGGCAGCCTTAGACCATCCCAATATCTGCACAATCTATGAAATCAATGAGGTCGGAGGCCAGACTTATATCGCCATGGCCTATATTATGGGGCAAAGCTTAAAGGATAAGATTTTGTCAGGACCGCTCGATATTCCAGAAGCAGTGAATATCGTCATCCAGGTGGCTGAAGGCCTTAAGAGTGCTCATGGCCGGGGGATCATCCACCGGGACATCAAGCCGGGCAATATTATGCAGACAGAGGAAGGTAAGGTAAAGATCATGGATTTTGGCCTGGCGAAGCTCGAGCGCGGCGCTGACCTGACCAAGACTATGACGATTATGGGTACGCCAGCCTACATGTCGCCTGAGCAGGCACGGGGCGAAGTCGTCGATCAACGCACGGACATCTGGTCGCTAGGCTGTGTGTTTTTCGAGATGCTCTCGGGCCAGCTGCCTTTCCAGAGCGAGCATGATCAGGGAGTTATCTATTCGATTTTGAAAGAGGAGCCTCGACCTGTCTTTCGCCCGGGGAAAGAGATTCAGGCTCAACTCAAAACGATTATCCACAAATGCCTCGAGAAGGACCCGAGAAATCGATACCAGGACGCGGCGGCCTTAGCCGAGGCTTTGAAATCTTTTGAAAAGCCCGCTCAAAATGCTCACAAACCTTCCATCGCTGTTCTCCCTTTTGTGGACATGAGCTCCCAGAAAGACCAGGAATATTTTTGTGACGGCATCGCCGAGGAGCTTATCAACGGCCTGACCCACATCAGCGATTTGCGTGTCGTAGCCCGGACTTCGGCGTTCGCTTTCAAGGGGAAAGATGTTGACCTGCGGGACATCGGCCGAAAATTGAACGTTGATACGGTGCTCGAGGGAAGCATCCGAAAGGCCGGAAATAAACTGCGTATCACCGCCCAATTGATTAAAGTCGAAGACGGCTTTCACCTCTGGTCCGAGAAATTCGACCGGGAGATGGAAGACATCTTCGCCATCCAGGACGAAATCTCCAAGGCGATTGTAGACAACTTAAAGATCACGTTGTTGGCCCAAGAAAAAGCGGCCATCGAGAAACGTCATACGGATGATCCGGAGGCTTACAACCTTTACCTCAAGGGGCTTTATTTCACTTATAGGCCAAGCCCTGAAGCATTAAATAAAGCTCTCGATTATTTTCGGAAAGCGATCGACGCGGATCCAAATTTTGCCCTCGCCTACGCGGGAATGGCCAATGTCTACGCGAATTTTGCCATCATGAGCTTGGCTCCTCCAGCCGATATGTTGCCCAAGGCCAAGACGGCTTTCCAGAAGGCTTTGGCATTGGATAGCCTCCTGGCCGAAGCTCATTTTTATACGGCCTACATCGCTTTTTATTTCGAATGGGATTGGGAAACTTCAGAAAGGAGCTACGAGCGAGCTTTGGCCATCAATCCTGGGAATGCGCTCGCGCATGCCCTGTATGCCTGGGCATGCCTCGCCCGAAAGCGATTTGAAGAAGCTGTCAAGGAAATCAAGCTGGCTCAGAGCCTCGATCCGCTCATGCCATTGTTCTATGCTTTTTCTGTGGCCATCCACTGCGCTGTCGGGAAACCTGATGACGCCATCTCAGAATTCGAACGGGCGGTCGAAATGGATCCTCATTCGGGACTCGCTTACTTCCATGTTGGGGTGGCTTATGTTTTGAAAAGGGAAACCGAAAAGGCGATAACCGCCTTACAAAAATCCAAAGAATTGGCGGTTTATTCCGGCTGGGCGGACGGTATGCTCGGCCTGATCCATATCTCCGAGGGCGATCGAGAGAAAGCCGAACGAATCCTGGAGGAGATGCTGGCGCAGAAGAAAAGAGCGTATGTGTCATCCATGAGCATCGGGTGGTTATGGGGAGCCCTGGGGAATTTCGATAGAGCTTTTGAATATTTTGACAAGGCTCGCGAAGAGCGTGATACCCTGATGCCGTTCGTTCATATCTATACCAAAATACATGCTCCTGAAATTCAGAAAGATCCCAGGTTCAGAGCTCTGTTGAAGAAGATGAAGCTTGATGAAGACTAAAGATATGAACCTGACGGTTATAAGTATTCGGCCCAGAGAGGCGTTTCTGGATTGCTAATCCAAAGCTTAATTAAGCTCTTGCGGGTGATTAAGTCCGTTAAATAGTTGCCGGAATCTCGTCATTGAGAGGCAACGACTTCTGCTTGCCTTCCAAATCTTACCTGCACAGAATCAAGGTTATTTCACCAAAAAAACGCGGATTTCGGCTTTCTGGGCCCCGCGCTCCGGCACGGCGAGATAAAAATTCTTTAACTCGGGCGAAAAATACGCCGTCCGCGCACCCGGCGCTGTAACGATGCGCTCGACCGTTTCGTAACGGTTAATGTCCTTTTGGGCGATGATATCGATAAAACCTTCGCCGCAGGAGGCGTAAAGGCAGCGGCCGGCCGCATCATAAAAAAGATCGTCGATATCGCCCGATATGCCGATATCCGCCACCCTTTTACCGGCCTCGGTATCGAAGACGACCAGCCGCGCGGGGTTACGGCAACCGACGAACAGCCGGTGGTTGGCCTCGTCCAGCGCCATCGGGAAATTGGCTTTGAAATCGGCCGTCGGCCAGGTCGCTTCCACTGCGCCTCGCCCCCGATCCACGACGGCGATGTGCTGGGCATCGGGAATATTGATGAAAATCCGGCGGCCGTTCTTCTCGAGTTGAAACGACTCGGGATGACCGGCGAGTTTGATGTTCCCGATAGTATCCGCTTTTGCCGCATGGATCACGGCTAGAGCGCCTGAGCCGTAACCCATATAGATCAGCTCCGCCTTTGTATCGAGGCGCATATTGTCGGCATCCTCAAGCCCTGAAATGGTTTTCAAAAGACGAAGCGTGTCGCCGTTGAACACCCGCACGTTCCCGTCATCGCCGCAGGCAACGAACAGCCGTTTGAGGTCCGGGAGGAAAAGGACCCCGGTGGGCTTGCCCAGGCCGGGGATGGTCTGGACCCGCTTGCCCGCCGTGAGATCGATCGCTTCGAGCGTGTTGTTGCCCAGGGCCGCGACGAATAGACGATTTCCCTTGATGTCGAGCGCGAAGTGGTCGAACCTGCCAGTCACTCCGGGCAGTGGAATGGTTTTGAGGAGCTTCAGCGCAGAGGTTTCACCGGCGGAGGGGCCTACAATCAACAAAGCCATGATGGGGAGAAAGATCAAGCGTCTGGGCGCCATCTTACTTCTGGTTGATTGTGAGATCGTCGAACAGGGTCACGCTGTCGGCCTTGGTCCAAAGGCCGACCTTTCCGGCCATAGGGAACGTCGTATCTTCCACTTCGAACAGCTTAACGCCGTTGGAATAGACCTCGAACCGGCTGCCCTTCGCGACGACCCGGAGAGTCCCCCATTCGCCGGATGGGATCGTGGCTTTCGCCCCGTAGGTCCGCCCTTTGCCGACAAGCGGCAGGTCGGTCCTCCGGCCGTTCTCGACTTTATAGAGGACGACATTATTTTCAATGCCGTTGGCCCGCACGATGTAATAGTTGTTGTGATCCTGATACCGCCAAACGATCCCAGCCGCTCGATCTTCTTGGCCCGACACAGGCTTGTACTTCACGCTGATATCGACATCTCTGGCGGCGAATCCTTCATAGACGCAAAGAGGGAATCGATAGCTGACCGGATCCGCGTCCGTCTGGGCGAGCACGTTCGGGGCCGAGGGCGCCGCGGGGTCCTTTCTGACGACCCAGACCCCCGGTTTTCCCTGGCCAGTCAATCCGAAGATGAAGCCTTTGGGAGGCTTTCCTTCTTCGTCTCCGTCAAAGTTGATGACCTGGCCGAAGAGAGTCGATGTCAAGGCCAGAAAGATGGAAAGATAAACAATTTTTTTAAACATTCTCACCCTCCATCGATTTCATTATAGCGATTTGACCGTCACGTAACAAATGCGGCCTCGGCCCCGGTCGTCTTTCTAGTTCTAAGGTCTGATGCTCAATGTGATTTTAAAGACGCCGCGTTCGCCCAGCGGAACGAAGCGGCTGACGGGATCCCAGCGCCGCTCCCAGTTCTTCGTATAGACGAGATAGATTTCATTGCCCGGCGAGAGCTGCCACCGGAACCGGATGTTGGCGCCCAGCGTTTTTGAGACGTCGTCGTATTGGACGTAGTCCATCAGACCGAGGTTCGGCGAAAAGAAAAAATCGGCCTTGAGCTGGTAAACATTCTCGTTGAAGTTTCCCTGACGTAAGCGGCCCCGGACGAGCTCCGCGTTCAGGGCCAGGCTGACATGTCCCTTGAACTTGAACCCGAACCCGACCGTGGCATCATCATAATGGCCGGAATAGAATTGGCCGAAGCGCCAGCTCAGGTCCACGGTCCAGGGGCGGAACGTGGCCGAATTCAATTCGGCCCGGTAGCCCGTGAAATTGTAGGGACCCTTGGGAATCACTACGCCTGGCGCAATCTCAAAGTCATAGGGCAGGACGTCGTTGAATTCGATGTGCTCCCCGCTTTCCGTCCGGAGATTGAGGGGGGCGGTGAAGACCCGTCGCGTTTCGAGTTCTCCTTGGAGGTCCCAGTAGAATTCAGTTTCCAGTTCGAAGAAAAATTGCCGGACGAGATTCCCGATGAGGCTCCCCTTTTCCGGGCGCGGCTGAAAGGCAAATCCCAGGTTGAGGGACTGAACATTGCCCCGCTCCAAAAAGCCCAGGCCGGGGTTGAGAGCATCTCCATAATAAGAATAGCTGCCGTTGATATCCAACAAGTCGTTTGGGAAGTCGAGTCTGAGACCGTAGGCTTGGTGGTTTCCCGTTTTGATGGCGTTCCAGTTATAGACATACCAGCCGCCCGCCAGGAAATTCTGGTTGCCCAGGAACCTCGACGTTTTATAGGTCAGGTCGAAGCCGGCCTGGGTGTTTTTTTCGGCCGTGGAGCTGCCGTTCGTGAAAATGACGCCCACTTTGCTTTCTGCAAGGACGTTCTGATACACGCGGGCTGCGACGAAATTTTCGGATGGGAGGCTGAGGGAGAGGGCTTCGTCAGTAAACGCCCGGGTTTTGACATCCAATAACGACAGGCGGGTATTCCCCAGCTTGCCAAAGAATTTCGTGCCGAAAGCGACGGGAATCTGCGTCTCCCCATAGAGACCGATTCGCCGGCTGAAAAAGGGCGAAAAGTTTTCTCCGCCCCCTCCGAAATTGAAAATTTCCGACCCTTCCAGAAAAAAGGTCCTTTTCTCCGGGAAATAGAGCGGAAAACGGGTCAGGTTGATGCGGCGGTCATCGACTTCTGTTTCAGCGAAATCCGTATTATAGCTGAGGGCGCCTGTAAAATTAGGAGTGAAACTCTTGTAGAGGTCGAATCCTCCGTCGAGCTTCCAGGCCGTGGTCGGCCCTGCTTCGTAAGCTTTACTGCCGCTGACAATTCCGTAAGGCCGGAAAGTCAAGCCTAGGCCTTGTTTGACTCCCCCAATCCCTTCGAGCGCGGCCGCCTCCATGGGATTATAAAAGATACTGTTCTTAGTTGTGCCGGAAAGCCGGTCCGTCTCCTGTTTCCGAGCGATATATCGCTCGACATTGATTCCCCAGGATGCTAGGTTCGGCTTGAACGATATCGTTTTGAACGGAATCTTCATTTCCGTGCTCCAGCCGTCGGGCTGGATCCGGCTCTTAGCATCCCAGATGCCATCCCAGTTGAGGCTGGCGCCTTCGCCTGAGGCCAGGCCCTCGCTCCGGCCACCCCTGGAATTGATGATGAAAACATAGGCGTTCCGTTTGTCCTGAAACGGGTCGAGGAGGACTCGAACTACGTCGTCGGCCTTGCCTTCTCCTACGCCGTCATGGACCATGGAGCTGCCGGATATTTTTGACGGCACACTGTCGTAGCAATAGACGCCGATATAGAGGTTGGCGCTATCAAAAACAATTCGGAGCTCGGTTCTTTCGGTTGGCTCCATTCCCGGGTTAGGAAATACCATTTTGAACCCGGTGAAAGGGGCCGCCTTTTTCCAAACATCGTCCTTGAGGTCTCCGTCCAGAACCGGCCCCTTTTCAATGCGGACCGCTTTCTGAGCGGTTCCGAGTCCTTCGGAAAAAGAAAACCCGGCCAATATCCACAAACACGAAACGGCAAAAACGATTTTTCGCTTCATAATAGGACAGGATTAAAAGACTGAAGTATAGCAGAACCAGGTTCGCGAATATACGTGACCCGCTAGGGAATGCTAGGGTCTGGGTTCAATCTCACGCGGTCCGCGAATTCGGAGGATTTCTATAAGATATAATATCAGCCAACTTCTTCATTCTAAATTATTTATAAAAGCGACGGTGGGCGATAATAGATTTGAACCTCTGACGTCAAGCACGGATGGACAATGGGTGGCGTTCCAATCGTCGGGAAAACAGGAGGATATCTTCCTCATCCGCACGGACGGGACCGGGATTCGCCAGCTCACCGACGATCCCGACAAGGATCGCAAGCCGCAGTGGTCGCCCGATGGAAAACAGATCGCGTTCTTTTCGGACCGGAGCGGCAAGTTCCAGATCTGGACCATCCATCTCGCCGGCTGCTTTTCGCCGGTCGGGGGAAGCTCTACATAATGGATGTCGCATCCAAGCGCCTGGGTGAAGTTCTGTCCGCCCCATCCAATAACATTCAGGGTCCGGCGCTCTCCCGGGACAACCGCTTGATCGTCTTTCTCATGCCCGTGACCGAGGCCGACGTTTGGCTGGCTACGCTTCAGTGAATCAGAGGCACTTAAAATCCTCTAAGTTCCGATAAGTGCCTAAGAGATCCCCATGAATATTCACAAATTATGCACACCTGGAATAAGTTTCTCCTTATATCCAACCGAATCGAATTATAGTTTTACTTACTCTCCAGGCGAATAGGCCAGCTAGTCCAATCAATCCAAGAGTCAGGACCGGGCTGAAAGCAGAATAAACCTGAAGCCCCAGAATGATAATGGTGATCACGATGAACAGACAGAAAGTCGCCATCCGCTTGCGCCGAGAACGATGGATCTTCAGGTCAGAGAAGAGGTTATTGGGCATCAGAGCGTCAGGACCATGGCTTGAGAGTAATTTTTCAATTTTTGGCTGCAATTTGAAATGAACATATGAAAGCAGCCCCATCAGAGTAAATAACAATATCGTCTTGAGAATGATAATCCAATGAGACCAAAGCGCTTTAATACCCAATGGCCCAAAGACTAAAAGCAAGACTCCAGTAACAAAGACGGTGGACTGGAATACAAAACACCGATAGGCCCCATGCTTTATGATATTTTCCATATAGCGATCAACGGAATAATTAAAAGATGAGCTAAACAAAGCCCTCTCGTTGACCACGATAAGATTAAATAACGGTACCGACATAAAGACAAAACTCATGATATGCAAAAATTTCAATAGATCATAAAGAATGCTCATTCATTAACTCCTTGCTTGGTCTTGAGCCAGCCTTTACTCAATGATCTTCAACGCGACCTTTCGTTCGAAATAATTCCCGAGCATTCCTTTTTTTGCATCGGCCTTGACGGCTTCGCCCTTTGTCAGCATAACCTGCAATTGCAGTTCAGAATCCTTGGCATCGTCGAGCGGTTGAAGAGTCATGGGTAGAACGGAAATCTTAGTTCCCTCAAATCCAGGCAAATTGTCGCCGACCAAACGGCATGCCATCTGAAGATTTACGGCCCAGCCTCGGGCGAATTTTGAAAGGGAGTCCGTAACAATCCTCGTCGGATCAATATAGGTCCAGGCGTTTCGGTAAGGCGGCGGAGCCTCATCATCTTTAGGGCGGCCGATCACTGTGAGAACCGTTTTTTGTTGTCCTCGTTTTGCTTCGATAAGAAAACTTCCATCCGCTTGCCGCAACGATTTCATCGTTTCTTTGTCAAGGAGATCGATTATGGTTTTCTTCTCATCCGTCCAGGGCCCGTTGTTCGCATGGCAGACCAAACAAGATTTTGCTTTCCCAAGAATACCAACCGCCGGAGGATAAGAAAATGTTCTTACGGCAAAAGCAGGAAGCAAAAAAACCCCTAAGGCCAAAATATTTCGCGCCTTCATCTTGCGCCTCCTTTTTTACATTTCAAGGCAGAATCCTTTCTTAGAGCGTTCCATGGCTTTTCGATTCCATAAGGTGCAGCGTTAATAATAATTGTCATCGTGTCCATCTCTTTAACGTCTCCTTTCTTTCATCTGCCTGTTCGAATAAAACCTCTCTCATGAGATCACAGGCTTTAACGATTTTCTGATTGGCGATACGATAATAAACAGTTAATCCCTCTTTTCTGTGCTTAACGATCCCTCGCTGACGCATGACCGAAAGGTGTTGGGAGAGGTTCGCCTTTAAGAGGCCGGTTTTTTTGAGCAGCCAGGCAACCGATTTTTCACCAGAGCGCAGCAAATTAATGATCTCGATACGCTTGGGGTTAGCCAGGGTTTTGCAAACTTCTGCATGAAGCTCATATAGTTGTTTCATAGTTTATATATCTGTAAACTAGTTATTTATAGATGTCAAGCGATTTATCGATGTTTCGTTTCAGGCCGTCTGTCTGGAATTGATTAAAATATGCAAATCAGATTTATTCTTTAAAGAAAAGCCGGGGTGGCGGAATTGGTAGACGCAAGGGACTTAAAATCCCTCGCCCCGTAAGGGGTGGACGGGTTCGATTCCCGCCCCCGCATTTATTTTCAACAACTTAACTCGGCATTCTTGCTATTTCCTATCCTTGGGGAAAGATCTCTCAGCTCTGTTTGAATTTTAAAAAACGAGCGTTGACCGCGACAATCACCGTACTCAAGGACATGAGGACGGCCCCCCATGCGGGGCTAAGAATGATCCCGTATTTATAGAGCACCCCTGCCGCGAGCGGGATGGCGAAGGCATTGTAGCCCGTGGCCCAAGCGAGATTCTGAGCCATTTTTTTGTACGTGGCCCGGGCCAGGTCCAAAATGGCCACGGCGTCGAGAGGGTTGCTCTTGACGAGGATTATATCGGCCGTCTCTATTGCAACATCGGTCCCGGCACCGATTGCAATACCGACGTCGGCCTGGGCCAGGGCGGGAGCATCGTTCACCCCATCCCCCGTCATGGCGACGACGAGCCCCCGGGATTGGATTTCCTTCACTTTTTCGGCTTTTTCCTGCGGCAGCACTTCGGCGAAAAAGTCGTCGAGTCCCAGCTCATCGGCCACCCACTTGGCGACGAGACGGTTGTCCCCCGTCAGCATCATGCACTGAACGCCCAACTCTTTGAGCCGGCTGATGGCCTGCCTCGATTCCGGCCTGATGATGTCGGCCAGGGCCAGCGCCCCGGCGGGCTTCCCGTCCAAAAGGACAAAGACGACGGTCTTGCCCTGGGCTGACAGCGGCTCGATTCGTGCGTCCTTCGCCTCGATCTTTTTTTCTTTCAGGTACCCCGGGCTGACAACCTTGACGTCCCTGCCGTTGACGCGTCCCTGGGCGCCCTTGCCGGGTATGGCCTTGAACTCCTCGACGGGATAGACGGCTCCGGACACGGCTTCACCTATACCTTTGGCGATGGGGTGCTCCGAGTGGGCCTCCACGGACGCCGCATACTTTACCAGCTCGCTTTTATCCAACCCGCCGTCGAAAATAAGAGTATCCGTTACCCCGAATCGTCCTTCCGTGAGTGTGCCCGTTTTATCGAAGATAATGGCCTGGATTTTCCTCGCTCTTTCGAAAGCGGCGCGGTTTCTGATGAGGAGGCCTTTTTTTGCGGAAATCGTGGTCGAAACGGCCACGACCAAGGGCACGGCCAGCCCCAGTGCATGCGGGCAGGCGATAACCATGACCGTCACCATCCTTTCGAGCGCGAAAGCGAAGCCCTTACCGGCGAGGGCGAGCCAGACGAAAAGGGTCAGGGAACCGGCGCCGACGGCGATCAGGGTCAACCAGAGCGCGGCACGGTTAGACAGATCCTGAGTCCGCGATTTGCTCTCCTGGGCCTGCCTGACGAGGTCGATCACCTGGGAAAGGTACGAGTCTCTCCCAGTCTTTTGAATCTCCACCGTGATGGAACCCTCGCCGTTTATGGAACCCCCGATGACTTTGCCTTTTGTTTTTTTGGCAACGGGCTTTGATTCGCCGGTGAGCATAGCCTCATTGACGGAAGTCTCGCCCTCAACAACCTCTCCGTCGGCGGGAATTTTTTCACCAGGTTTGATGAGAATTTTGTCCCCCACCTTGAGTTCCTCCAAGGGAACATCCGTTACGGTTCCATCCGATTGAATTTTATGGGCTTCCGAGGGCATGAGCCGGGCCAGCTCCTCGAGGGCCCGGGAGGCCCCCATGACGGATTTCATTTCGATCCAATGGCCGAGGAGCATGATATCGATCAGCGTCGCCAGCTCCCAGAAAAAAACCTCCCCGGGCAGCTTGAAGACGACGGCGCTGCTGTAAACATAAGCCGTTGTTATGGCCAAGGCGATCAGGGTCATCATGCCCGGCCTAGCGGCCTTGAGTTCGGACACGATCCCTTTCAGGAACGGGTATCCTCCATAGAAAAAGACAAAGGACGAAAAAACGAAGAGAACATAGGTGTCCCCGGTGAACCTGAAGGCGTCCCCGAGCCCCAGAAACCTCTGAATAATTGGCGAGAGGCCGAGGATGGGAACGGTCGGTATCAGGGATACCCAAAATCGCCTCTTGAAGTCGCCGACGTTGTGAGCATGATGATCGTAATGCCGGGTTTCTTGTCGGATCGTCTTGAGGACGGCATGGTCTTCGTGTGCCTTCCGGTCATTTTGCCCTCGATGATGACTGTGATCCATGTTACCGCGCTCCTCTCAATGCCCTCGCATGTGAGGAACCGGCAGTTTACTGACGTCCACCGTTCCATGCTTCATCTCATAGCGCCATTTCCAGATGGCGTAGATCGGGGGATAGACCAGCAGCTCCAGAATGAAGCTTGTAAAGACACCGCCGATCATCGGGGCGGCGATGCGCTTCATCATGTCCGAGCCGGTGCCAAGGGACCACATGATAGGAATAAGGCCCATGAACATCGCCGTGACGGTCATCATTTTGGGCCGGATCCGCTTCACGGCCCCGTGGATGATCGCCTCCTTGAGGTCCTGGAATGTCTTCATGCGCCCCTGCCGGACCATGTCGTAATAGGAAAGGTCCAGGAATAGGAGCATGAAGACCCCCGTCTCCGCGTCCAATCCCATGAGAGCGATCATGCCGACCCAGACGGCGATGGACACATTGAACTTCAGGATATAAAGGAACCAGACGGCCCCGATCAACGAGAACGGCACGGCCAGCATGACGATGCCCGCTTTGACCGGGGATTTAGTGTTCATGTAGAGCAGGACGAAGATGATAAAAATCGTCAGGGGGATGACCACCTTGAGCCGTTCTTTCACCCGCAGCATATTTTCATATTGCCCGCTCCACTGCAGGGAATAGCCCGTCGGCAGGGTCAGCTTCTCCTTGACAATCTTCTTGGCCTCGGCCACATAGCCGCCGACATCGCGGCCCGTGATATCGACATAGACATACCCGGCGAGCATGGCGTTTTCGTCCCGAAGCATGGACGGTCCGAGCTTTAGGCGGATGTCGGCCAGCTGCTCCAGCGGGATCTGGGCGCCGGACATCGTCGGGACGAGCACGCGGCGAAGTTTGTCGAGGTCGTCTCGAAGCTCCCGGGCGTACCGGACATTCACCGTGTATCGTTCGCGACCCTCCACGGTCGTCGTCACCGGCTCCCCGCCGATCGCCGACATGATGATCATTTCGACTTCCTTGATGGTCAGCCCGTATCGGGCGATATCCTCGCGGCGGATGTCGAAGTCGACGAAATAGCCTCCCGTCACCCGCTCGGCGAAGATGCTTCTCGTTCCCTTGACGTCTCTCAGGATCGTCTCGAGGCTCGTCCCGATCCTTTCGATCTCTTTCAGGTCCGCTCCATAGACCTTGATGCCGATGGGCGTGCGCACGCCCGTCGTCAGCATATCGATCCGTGCCTTTATGGGCATCGTCCAGGCGTTGGAGACGCCGGGAAACTGCATCTTCTGGTCCAGCTCATTGACCAGCTGTTCCCAGGTGATGCGGTCGCGCCAGATACGCCGGAACGGCCCTTGCATCCAGCGGGGGAGCCAGGAATACCAGCGCTTCACCGGCCGCCACTCACTTTCCGGTTTCAGAACGACCGTCGTCTCCATCATGCTGAACGGGGCGGGGTCGGTCGAGGTTTCGGCCCGGCCCGCCTTGCCGAAGACGCGTTCGACCTCGGGCGTGTCCTTGAGGACCTTGTCCATCGTCTGGAGGAGATTCTGGGTTTCGGTCACCGAGATCCCGGGAAGTGTCGTCGGCATGTAGAGGATCGTCCCTTCGTTGAGGGGGGGCATGAACTCCGAACCCAGCTTGAAAAAGACGGGGACCGTCGCGGCCATCAGGACGCAGGCCCCGGCGATGGTGGCCTTGCGGTACTTGAGGACGAACTCGCAGGCCGGCTCGTAGATCTTGAACAGGATTTTGCTGATCGGATGCTTCTCTTCCGCATAATAACGGCCCACTGTGATCGTATTTACGACCCGGGACATCCACTTCGGCCGGAAATGCTTGTAGTCCATCCTTGTGAAAAGCATGCGCATGGCGGGGTCAAGGGTGATGGCTAAGACGGCGGCGATGGCCATGGCCAGGTTCTTGCTGTAGGCCAGCGGCTTGAACAGCCGCCCTTCCTGGTCCACGAGCGTGAACACGGGCAAGAAGGCGACGGCGATGACCAGGAGAGAGAAGAAGACCGAAGGCCCGACCTCTTTGAGAGCGTTCAGCCGGACCACGTGATAATCGCCCTTCCGGTCTCCGGCCTGCCAGAGCTGCAGCTTCTTGTAGGCGTTCTCCACTTCGACGATGGCCCCGTCGACGAGAACGCCGATGGAGATGGCGATCCCGGATAGGGACATGATGTTGGAAGTCAACTTCATGCCGTATAGGGGGATGAACGCCAGCAGGACCGAGATCGGGATGGTGACGATGGGAATAATGGCCGAGGGGAAGTGCCAGAGGAAGAGCAGGATGACAATGCTCACGATGATCATTTCCTCGATGAGCTGGCTTCTGAGGGTTTCAATCGATCGCTTAATCAGCTCCGAACGGTCGTACGTCGTCACGATCTCGACTCCGGCAGGCAGGGAGGGCTGGATTTCCTTGAGCTTGTCCTTAATCCGGTTGATGACGTTCAGGGCGTTCTCTCCGGAGCGCATGATGACGATGCCTCCGACTGTGTCGCCCTCGCCGTCAAGATCCGCGACCCCGCGCCGGATCTCGGGACCCAGGACGACCTGAGCGACATTCCTGATGAGGACCGGAGTCCCGGACATGTCGGTCTTGACGACGATGTCCTCGATGTCCTTGATCGACTTGGCGTAGCCGCGGCCCCGGACCATGTATTCTTTCCCCGAGAACTCCACCAGCCGGCCTCCGACGTCATTGTTCCCGTCACGGACGGCCTCGATGACCTTCATCAGGGGGATGTTATAGGCCTGGAGGGCGTTGGGGTTGACGTTGACCTGATACTGTTTCTGGAAGCCTCCGACGGAAGCGACTTCGGCGACCCCGGGGACGCCCTGGAGCCAGTAGCGCATGTACCAGTCCTGGAAGCCGCGAAGCTGGGCCAAGTCGTTCTTTCCCGACTTGTCGACGAGGGCGTACTGATAGACCCAACCCACGCCCGTCGCATCGGGTCCCATTTCGGTCTGGACGCCCTGCGGGAGCCTGGGCGTGATCTTGCTCAAATATTCCAGGGTGCGGCTGCGGGCCCAGTAGATGTCCGTCCCGTCCTTGAAGATGACATAGACATAGGAAAACCCGAAGTCGGAGTAACCGCGGATGGCTTTGACCTTGGGCGCTCCGAGCATGGCCGTCACGATGGGATAAGTAACCTGGTCCTCAATGACATCGGGGCTCCGGTCCCACCTCGAATAGATGATGACCTGGGTGTCCGAGAGGTCCGGGATCGCGTCCAGCGGGATGTTCCGGATGGCGTAGATCGCGCCGACGATAGCAGCGGCGACGAAGATGATGACGATGTACTTGTTCTTCGCCGAGAACTCTATGATTTTTTCAATCATGTTTGCGCTCTCCCGCCGCGGTCTTGGTCATCCGGCTGAGGGCGGCCTTGAGGCTCGACTCGGAGTCGATAAGGAAGTTGGCGGACGTGACCACATTCTCGCCGTCGCTCACCCCGCCGAGGACCTCGTACATATCCTGGCCTCTGACGCCGAGCTTGACCTCGCGGGGCTCAAAATATCCATCGCCTTTAGCCACGAAGACGATCTTGGTGTCGCCGGCGTCAAGGACGGCGTCGGAAGGGACGGTCAGCTTGGTCCCGTAATCGACATGGATCTCGAGGTTGGCGAACATCTCCGGCTTGAACTTGAGGCCGGGATTGTCGGCTTCGATCCGAACCTGGTTCGTTCGCGTCTCGGGCTTGAGATAAGGGTAGATGTAGGTGATCCTTCCGGCGAAAGATTCCCCGGGATAATAGGAGAGCGAGACTTTCACCTCTTGCCCCGTCTTGATGAAGGGCAGTTCATACTCGTAAACCTCGCCGAGGATCCAGACTCTGGAGAGGTCAGCGATTTTGAATAGGTTCTCCCCGGCCATGATCTTCTGCCCCTGAATGACGTTCTTCTCGATCACGATCCCGGATCCCGGAGAATAGACCGTTACGGTTTTCTTGAATTGCCCGGTGCGTCCGAGCTCTTCGACCTCCCTGTCCGGGATATCCCACAGCCTCAACTTCTCTCGAGCCGACTTAAGGATAGACGAGGCGTCGCCGAGCGTCGCGCCGGCTTTGAGGGCGATGAGGTATTCCTGCTGGGCTGAGACAAGGTCGGGGCTGTAGATGTCGAAAAGGGGTTCGCCCCTCCGGACCGCTCTGCCCGTAGAATTCACAAAGAGTTTTTCCACCCAGCCGACGAATTTGAGGTAGACAATCGATATGTTGGGTTCGGCATAATCCACCCGGCCGACCGCCTTGATGAGCTTATGGATGAGCTGGGACCGCACGGGTGCTGTCCTGATCCCGATGAGCTGCTGCCTCTGTGAGCTTATCTTGACCTGGATCCGCCCGCCGACCTCGGTCACGGCTCCGCCCTCCTCGACTTC
>JAPKZH010000519.1 GCA_026393905.1 Candidatus Aminicenantota bacterium | reverse complement strand
GCGGATTTTCTCTCCGGGTCGGCCACCGAAATGACGAAATCGATCTTCCGCTCCGTGATGTAGTCCAGAATGTTGGGCTTTTTCTTTTCATGGACCTTGTAGAGAAGCGTGTTTTCGATCCCGTGATTCTTGAGGAAGGCCGAGGTCTGTTCGGTGGCGTAGATGGCCAATCCCAGGCCCCGGATTTTTTGGGCCGACTCCAGGAATTTGGCCTTGTCCACGCGGCTGCCGATGCTGAGCAAGATGGTCTTCTGAGGGAGGACGAATCCCGCCGATAAAATGGATTTAAGGAACGCCTCGTAGACGTCCTCGCCGAGGCAGGCCACTTCTCCCGTGGAGGCCATCTCGACGCCGAGAGTGGGGTCGGCGCCTTTGAGCCGTGAGAACGAAAACTGGGGCGCTTTGACTCCGACGTAATTCAAATCGAGCGTGGATTTCCTGTTCTTCACCGGCCGTCCCATCATAGCCGCCACGGCCAGTTCGATGAAATTGACCTTGGCCACTTTAGAGACGAAGGGGAACGAGCGCGAGGCGCGCAGGTTGCATTCGATGACCTTGATCTCGTTGTCCTTGGCGATGAACTGGATGTTGAAGGGCCCGGTGATGTCGAGGGCGTCGGCGATTTTCCGGCCCGTCTCGCGGATCTTGCGCATGGTCTCGATGTAGGTCTTCTGCGGCGGCAGGACCATGGTCGCATCGCCGGAATGGACGCCGGCGTTCTCCACGTGCTCGACGATGGCCGAGGCGATGATCTCGCCGTGCCTGGCCACGGCGTCCATCTCGATCTCCTTGGCGTTGAGGATGAACTTGCTGATGACGACCGGGTATTCGGGAGATACCTTGGAGGCCTTTTTTAAGTACATGTCGAGGTCTTTTTCGTCGAAGACGACGCTCATCGCCGCGCCGCTCAACACATACGATGGCCTAACGAGGACGGGATAGCCGATCCTCCGGCAGAACTCCTCGGCCTTCCGGATGCTCGTCAGTTCCTTCCACTCCGGCTGGTCGATGCCCAGCTTGTCGAGAAGGCTGGAAAACTTGTAGCGGTTTTCGGCCCGGTCGATCGATTCGGGCGAAGTTCCCAGGATCCTCATCCCCGCCTTGAAGCACTTCAGAGCCAGGTTGTTGGGGATCTGCCCGCCCATGGACAGGATCACGCCTTTGGGATTTTCCCGCTTGTAGATATCCAGGACGCGTTCAAAGCTCAGCTCCTCGAAATAGAGCCGGTCGCAGATGTCGTAATCCGTGGACACGGTCTCCGGGTTGTAGTTGACCATGATCGTCTCGTATCCCATTTTCTTGAGGCTGACCACGGCCGACACACAGCACCAGTCGAATTCGACGGACGACCCGATGCTGTAGGAGCCGGAGCCCAGGACCATGACCTTGTTCCTGCCCGGGCCGAAGCGGATGTCGTCTTCGCGGCCGTGATAGGTCAGGTAGAGGTAGTTGGTCCGGGCCGGGTATTCGGCGGCCAGGGTGTCGATCTGCTTGACGGACGGCACCACCCGCAGGCGCAGCCGCCGCTTCCGGACATCGAGCTCGTCCGAGCCGGTGAGGATGGCGATCTGTTTGTCCGAAAAGCCCTTCCGCTTGGCCTCGGCCATCAGCCCGGCCTGGATGTCGTGGAGCTTATGCTTGCGCAGCTTCTCTTCAATTTCAACGATATTGTGAATCTTGGACAAAAACCAGCGGTCGATCTTGGTCAATTTATAGATCCGGTCGATCGGCATCCCTTTTTTCAGGGCCTCGGCGATCCCGAATAGCCGCTCGTCGGTAGGGTGCATGAGCTCTTTTTCCAGGTTGCGGAAGGAGTAGCTTTCGTTGCCGACGACACCGTACATCCCGATCTGAAGCATTCGGGTGGCCTTCTGGATGGCCTCCTCGAAGCTGCGGCCGATGGCCATCACCTCGCCCACCGATTTCATCTCCGAGCCGATCTTCTTGGAGACCCGCCGGAACTTCTTGAGGTCCCAGCGCGGGATTTTGACCACCAGATAATCGAGGGCCGGCTCGAAACAGGCGGTGGTCTTCTTGGTGATGGAGTTGAGGAGGTCGGGGAGGGAATATCCGAGGGTGAGTTTCGCCGCGATGAATGCCAGCGGGTAGCCGGTGGCCTTGCTGGCTAAGGCGGAACTGCGCGACAACCTGGCGTTGACCTCGATGATTCTGTAGTCGCCGTCCTTCGGGTTGAGGGCGAACTGGATGTTGCACTCGCCGATGATGCCCAGGTGCCGGACCGTGCGGATCGAGATCTCGCGGAGCTTGTGGTATTCGACGTTGGTCAGCGTTTGGGAGGGGGCGATGACGATGCTCTCGCCCGTGTGGATGCCCATCGGGTCGAAGTTTTCCATGTTGCAGACCGTGATGCAGTTGTCATCGCAATCCCTGACGACTTCGTACTCGACTTCCTTCCAGCCTTCCAGGTATTCTTCGATGAGGACCTGGGGGGCATGGGCAAATGCCTTTTTGAGGGTTTCCTTGAGCTCTTTTTCGTTGCGCGACAGGCCGCTGCCCCGCCCGCCCAGGGCGTAGGCGACTCGGGCCATCACGGGATAGCCGATTTTGCGGGCGATGTCTAAGCCCTCATCGAGGCTGGTGGTGGCGATGCCCCGGGGCGATTTCAGGCCGGCTTCGCCGAGCCTGAGGTTGAAAAGCTCGCGGTCTTCCGTGTTTTCGATGGCTTCGACCGGCGTTCCCAGGACCTTCACATTGAGCCTAGAGAGGACGCCCGATTTCCAGAGCGCCACGCCGCAGTTGAGGGCGGTCTGGCCCCCGAAGGAGAGCAGGATTCCCTCCGGCCGTTCTTTTTCTATGACTTTCTCCACGAAATAGGGCGTGACCGGGAGGAAATAGACTTTGTTGGCCAGATAGTCGGATGTCTGGATTGTGGCGATGTTGGGGTTGATGAGGACGACTTCAATCCCCTCTTCTTTGAGGGCCTTGATGGCCTGGCTTCCGGAATAGTCGAACTCGCCGGCCTCTCCGATCTTGAGCGCGCCGCTGCCCAGGAGTAACACTTTGGAGGGGTTAACGCTTCGCGATACCCCCTCCAACGGGCGCCGGCCACTCACCGGCAGCCCTGCGGCGAAACCGGAGGCACAAACCGGCTTTGGGGCCCCCCTTGATTGGTCAAGGGGGGTAGGGGGAATTAATGTCGCTAATTCGAATTCTTTTATGTGCCTCCGTTTGTTCTCATGGTGGACATCATGCCATCGGGGTTGCCTCTTTCGTTTGGTCGTCTGGCTGGAGGGTGGCTTTATTTTCATAGCAGGACTTCTATGAATTGATCAAAAAGGAATTCCGTGTCGGTCGGGCCCGGCGCCGCTTCCGGGTGAAACTGGACGCTTCTGAAAGGCAGGCGGCGGTGGATGATGCCCTCGTTGGTCTGGTCGTTGGCGTTGGTGAACCAGGGCCGCCAATCTTTCGGCAGGCTCTTAACCTCTAAAGCGAAGCCGTGGTTCTGGCTCGTAATGTAGCACCGTTTTGTGCCTTCCTCCCGGCAGGGCTGGTTTTGGCTGCGGTGGCCGAACTTGAGCTTATAGGTGTTTCCGCCCGCAGCCAGGCCCAGGATCTGGTTCCCCAGGCAGATGCCGAAGATGGGCAGGCGCTCCTGCATGATTTTTTTGACGGTGGCGATCGTGGCCGCGCACTGCTTGGGGTCGCCGGGGCCGTTAGAGATTACGACGCCCGAAGGCGTATAGTCCATGATCTTCCGGAAATCAGTATCGGCCGGGACGCGGACGACCCGGATGTTCCTTTTGAGCAGGCAATTCAGGATATTGGCCTTTGCGCCGCAGTCGATCAGGGCGACGCCCTTGGTGACATCTTTGTTGTAGACCTTGATTTTTTTCGCCGTGACTTCGGCGACGAGGTGGCGCTTGTTGGGGTCGGGAATGAGCCGGGCTTCCTGGCGAAGGGCCCGAAGGTCGGTCTTCTTGAAATACGTTTCGAGAATCCCCAGCATGACGCCGTGGACGCGCAGCTTTTTGGTCAGCGCCCGCGTGTCGACGCCGGCGATCCCCGGAACGCCGTTTTCCTTGAGCCAGTGGTCGAGCGTTTTTTCCGAGGTGGCGTGAGAGGGCGTGTCGCAGAGCTCGCTGACGATGTAGCCCCAGATTTTGGGCTTGTCCGACTCGAAGCTTTTAGCGCTGACGCCGTAGTTGCCGATCAGGGGATACGTTTGGCAGAGGATCTGGCCGTGGTAGGAAGGGTCGGTGATGGATTCCGGGTAGCCGACCATCCCGGTGTTGAAGACAACTTCCCCTGAGACTTTGGCGAACGCTCCAAACCCTTCGCCGGGCCAGACGCTCCCGTCTTCGAGGACTAGGACTGCCTTCAAACCGAGTTCGGCTAATTATATCCATTTCATTCCCGCGAGACAATCCATGATTTAGCTCCAACACAATCTGGGTCAAAGCGACACATTTGACATTTTAAATCCAAGGGCGATTGGGCATGGAAGACATAGTTGGATTGCGGATTTTAGTTGTCAAATGTGTAGCATTGACCCCATCTTAAAAAAATTGAACCCATCTTTTTTCTGTGGTATAAATCCAGTACCGAACCGTTGAGTGGAAGGAGCCTAGAGTCATGAAAAGGGCATTGGTGTGCGGCGCCGGAGGATTCATCGGCAGCCATCTGGTCAGAAGGCTTAAAAGAGAAGGGTATTGGGTCCGGGGCGCAGACCTGAGGCTTCCGGAGTTTTCGCCGACCGCGGCCGATGATTTCCTCATCACGGACCTCCGTGAGGGAAAGAATTGTCAGGCGGCGGTTAAGGCCTCCA
>JAPKZH010000344.1 GCA_026393905.1 Candidatus Aminicenantota bacterium | reverse complement strand
CCGATCATCATCGACGGCCGGAATATCTATGATGCCGAGCGGGTCAAAAAATTAGGCTTCGAATATTATTCGGTCGGCCGGAAATAAACCCGCTCCTCAGCGCTCGATTTCAAGAACGTGGTTTTTGAAATCGGTCTCGATGACGACAAATCCGTCTTGGCCCGCTTCCGACTGAGCAAAACGGTTACTTATTCCATTCCCAGCTAAATTTTCTGGTTACGAACGGCGGAGTGGACGAGTTCGTACATTTGACAAGGCAGACGAAGGAGTCTATATTTATTATCAAAACGGGAATAAACGATTGAGGGGACGCATTCGTATTTAGAATGACAAGGGTCTCCATGGATGAGGGACCAAGGATGAGCCTTTGGCGGGAGGGCGAGCGCCAGGATCTTGAGATGACCGCAAATGAATCCCAAGCAAAAGTCCCTTTTCCCTTTCCGCGTTTCTTATTTTTTATCCTTTATTTAATCTTAGGCCAGCCGCTCTATCCCCAAGAGCTTCGGGAGAGCGCAGATCAGGCAAAATTGAAGAAGATCCTGGAGGTGGCGGGGGATTATTGTGAACAATTAAAAACCATGGCCCTTAATTTTATCTGCCATGAAAACATCAGGGAAAAAACATACGAGTTCGAAAAAATGAAACTTTTCAGACTCGGCACGGATAAACCGCGACGCTTTTTGGCCCTCGACGATTTGAGAGCCGTCAAGACCATTAAGAATTCTTACATTTATGATTATCAAATGATCAAGAAGGGCGACGATTTCAAAGAAAAACGAGGCCTCCTCGAAGAAAACGGCAAAAAGAGAAATAAAAAAGACATTGAACTCCAGACGCTGAGAATGTCGGCCAAATATTTGGTTTTCGGCCCGGTCGGATTTCTCAGCAAATCATGGCAGCCGCGCTTTCAATACGAAATCGTCGGCGCCGAGATCCTCCATAAAAAAAACACGATCGTGATCCGGGCTGTGCCGGGCGAGATCAGGGAGGAAAATTATTGCTTCGGTCGGATCTGGCTCGACGAAAGCGATTCGAGCATTCTCCAGATCGAATGGGAGCCGCAATCCATCGTCAATCTCAAGGAAACCGTCGAATCTTCGATCGGCGAGCTTGAGAGAAAGATCGCCTGGACGGTCGCCTATGGCATCGTCAAGAACGGAGTTCGCTTTCCCACTGCGCAGTCGATCAAGGAAATCTACATTACCAAGAACGGAAAAGAACACGTCAAATATGAAGCCGAATATATCTATGACAAATATAAATTTTTCACGATCACAACAGAGGTCATATTTGAATAAATAAATATTTTGAATTTTCTTCCGTTTTTGTCCAGGCGAAATGGAAAAGGAGCTTATTTTTAAATGAGAAGCAAAGTCCAATTCATTCTCTCCTTAGCCGTTTCAACTCTGATTTTGAGTCTCTTGGCTTTTGACTCCCGACAAAATCAGGCTCAAAAAGTTCTCCGGCACGATGCCGCAGCCGTGGTTAAGCTCGTTCCGGTCCGAGTCCTGGACGCGGAAGGCCGGCCGGTCCGCGGGCTCAGGAAAGAAGATTTTGTCCTCTATGACAACGACGAACTCAAAACCATTACTGAGTTCGAGGTCCGCGAGTCGGGCGAAACCCAAATCGCCGCGGAAGCGGCGGCCGCGGCCGAGACGCAAGCCCGTCCAGAGGCCAAGCGGAAATATTTTTTCGTTCTGGACATGCAGGCCAGCGATATGTTCGGAAATCGGGATTCCAAAAATGCGGTGCTCGAATTCGTCGTGAACCAGCTAAAACCGGGAGACGAAGCCGGCGTCCTCACGTTCGGGGCGTTGACCGGCCTGGTGTTGAGGCAGTATCTGAGTTCCGACCTGGATAAAATCAAAAAGGCTATCCGCCGCTCCATTGAGATGGGTGGAGGAGGCGGCGGAGGAGTGAGCATGGCTTCGGGTGGCGGCGTGGACACGCGCCGGGAAGTCGATCTCGATCAAGGCAAGGCCGTGGCCGGCCAGGTCGTCAAGAGCGACCAGGCGCAAGGAGAACTCGGAGCCGGAAGGATAACCGCCACCGGGGGCGACGAGGCCGGCGGAGCCGGCGAATCGCTTTTCGGAGGCACGTCGGGAATCCAGCTCGACACGGCGGGCGGGGGAGCGTATGCGCGGGCGGGCCGGACCAAGGCGGATTTCGATATGAGCATGATGGAACTCGCCAAGGCCATGAAATACATCTCAGGGACTAAGAGCGTCGTTTACTTTTCGATGCGCACGCCCGGAAAGGATGTGAGTCGGCTGTTTGCCGAAGCGAACACGACGATCTATGCGGTCAACACAAACAGTGTGCCGGCGAAGGGCGGGGGGGCAGGGGCCAGCCGAATGAGAGAAATGAAGAAGCGGCAGGGAGAGGCTTTGAAAGATTTCGCCGAGGCGTCGGGCGGGCATTATTTCGCCGACGTCAAAGAGGCGAAAACGATCGCCAAGGAAGTCGAAGTCTTGAGCGGCAATTATTATGTCCTGGGATATTACATCAGCCCGTCATGGGATGGCCGACTGCATCAGATCAAGGTCGAAGTCAAACAGCCGGGCCTCCGGGTCCTTGCCCAGGCAGGATACAACGATCCAAAGCCGTTCGCCGCGTTATCGGACCTCGAGAAAAAGCTCCAGCTTTTCGACCTGGTTCTCTCCGATAAGCCGGTGACGACCGAAGCGCTCGATCTTCCCGTGGAAGTTTTGTTCGGCTCCACGATGAAAGAGGCCAACACGGCCGTCCTGGTGAAATTGGCCGTGGATGAGAAGACCGGCGTCCCCCCCGGGAAAACGGAGCTCTTCACCTTTATTTTCGACAAGGATCACAAAATAGTATTGGGGGAGCGGGGAGAGATGGATTCCACGCCCCACGCCCAGAAGACGCTTTTCCCCTACCTCCTGACCAGTCTTCAGCCCGGGGAATACGAGGTTCGGGTCCTGGCGAGAGACATGGGGACTGGGCAATCCGCGGCTTCGAGGCTATCGTTCACGGTCCCGGCGCCGGCCGCCACTTCCCGGATGTCGTTGTTTTCACCCCTCCTTATGGTCCCCGGGAAGAAGGCCGAATTCGTGAGGATGTCGCGTCAGACAAAAAAAGAGAAGGAACCGATGTCCATCATCCGCTTCTATCCGTTCCTGCCGACCAACTCGACGCCGCTCGTGGGCGACCTGCCGCCGGACGCCGACAAGGTTTGGGTTCTGCTTCCCCTCGACTATGGGACCGGCGAGCCGGCCGAGACCAATCTCGATGTCAAGGCGGTCCGAGCGGAAAGCGGAGAGGAAATCACGGTCGACTGGGGCCTCATCGACATGAAAGAAACGGAACCGGGGAAGGATTTTCTATTGATCGGAATCGGCCTCCCAGGCCTCAAACCGGGCGCCTATCGGTTGGTATTTTCGTTGACGGAAATCAAGTCCGGCGCGAAGGCGTCCGCGACGGCGAGTTTCGGCAAGAAATGAAGATGAAGATGATAGAACCACTCATCGATGCCTTGAAAGTAAAATAGTATTCGATCAGATATTGCACATCTGAAGTCCTACGAAAAATTGCCAATCAAAATATCGGGGTTGATTGCGAAAAATGGAAAAGTTGGTGGCCGATCAATAAATCAATATTCATTAAGGCTTGCTCAGCGCTTGATTTCCAAAATGTGGTTTTGAAAATCGGTCTCGATGGTGATGAATCTGTCTTCGCCCGACTCGGATTGAACGAAGGGGATCCTCGCGCCGTCCCTTCGAACGCTGAGTCTGTCGTTTTTATTGTCTGAAATCCGCCCGGGGCCTGGATCGGGCATCAGAACCTTGATTTTTCCCCTGCCCGAAAAATTGCTGTTGTAACGAAGGACGATGTTGCCGGTCTGCCCGTCATATTGATAGGCGTATGCGGCAAAAAGGTCTGAGGCCGGTATGTAGACATGGACGACCGCGCTGTCTGGGCCCAGCTTGGGCTCGAGCTCGAGCGACTCCTTGGATATCTTGAGACCGAAGTATCCTTCGAAGAGGGCTTTGGCCAGGCTGCCCGCGCTGCCGGAGTAAAACGCGCTTCCCCGTCCGGTCCCGTCCGGGCTATCCCACTCGTAAAGCCCTCTGTTGGCCACGTCTTTTTTGGCGATTTCGAGAAGTTTCTCTCGGGCCTGCCGGCTGAATCCCTTTTCGAACATGGCATAAACAATTCTGCCTGCGAACCAATCCCACTGACCTCCATTCTGGTATTCAAAGGAATCGTCCATCATGGGATGCTTAAAGAATTTTTTGGGATAGGGGGGCAGGAGCGTCCCGCCGATGGTGGAAATACTAAAAGCCTTTTGCCGGGCCAGCGCGCTTTCGATGATCCGGCGGCACTTCTCTTCCGAGGCCAATCCGGAGAGGATCGCTTCGGCGTTTCCGCCCATTGCAAACATGCCGTCTTCGTCGAAGTCGTGGCGGAGCGAATCCAAATGGATATGGACTCGATAAAAGCCTTTGTCCTCCTGCCATAGCCATCGATCGGTATTCCTTTGAATAGACCCGGCTTTTTCTTCCCAGCTTCGGGATTTATCTTTCATGCCGCGGCCATCAAACATCCCGGCCAAGCTTCTGGCGGCTCCATAGAACATGCTTTGGTCATAGATGTCGCATGTCCGGTGGGTTCGGCTGTCGGCATAGATCGCATTTTGGTCGGGGTGTTCCATGTCGACATCGCCCCAGTCGGCCGTATGGGCCCCGGTGACGAGGCCCCGCTGCCGGTCGAACCTGTGGTCGAGGACATAAAGCATCGCCTTTTCCAGCCTGGACAGAACGGCCGCTCCGTTAATTTTTTCTTCCAGCCAGGCTTCGCCAAGGACACGGCTGATCTGGCCCCCCGCCTGGACGGCGCTTGTCTCCTGATCGGTTTCCGTGGTGTTCTTATCCGTTTTGCCTCTGGAATCCAACCAGTCCTCGAGGGAGCCGTCATCCTTCTGAACGGCTAGATGTTCGATAAGCCAGGACCGGAGATAAGGGATCTCATAGAAATAGCGCGAGGCCGGGATGATGGTGTTGGCGTCCCTCAGCCAGATCTGGGGATACGCCGACCCTGCGGCGAATCCAGAGATTGGTCCCGTTTTTCCTTGGAAGGTCACCTGGTTATGGCTGAGGGTCGCTCGGATGAGATTGAAAAGCTCTTTATATTCCGGGATCGTCGAACGGAAGTCCGTGAACTTGCCGTATTCCAAATCTTTGATGTTCTTATCGACGGGTTGCGGGCCTCCGGAGCAAGCTATGCCCGCGGCGATCACGATCATTGAAGCGAGGAACGAAGCGGAACATAGAAATCCATGCCGGGTGAATTTCCCGGGTCCTGAGAAGCTTTCCATCCTGTTCATCATCAGCAAATGCGCGGCAGGAGCTCGGAGGTCAGCGGCTCGAGCAACCTGAGCCCGCCGGCGGCCGTGGCCAAGAGGAGTTCGCCCGGCCTTCCGATTTTTGCTTCGACCTCGCCGATCACTTGAGCCCTTTTCCCCAAGGGATGCTTTTTGATCCCGCCAAGGATCCGGGCGGCTTTGCTTTGAGGGACGACAATCACCGCCCTTCCTTCGCAGGCCAGATAAAGCGGGTCTACTCCCAGCAGCTCGGCGGCGCCGCGGACAGCCCTGGAAAGAGGAATCTTATCTTCTTTGACGAGGATTGGATAGGGAATCCGCTCAGCCAATTCGGAAAGGATGGTGGCCAAGCCTCCCCGGGTAATGTCCCTCATCCAGAAAACGCCTTTTTTCCAAAAGGGCAGGAGAAAATTCAATGGAGCGCAGTCGCTGCGGACACGGGATTCCAGGCCGAATTCCCCTCTGGCCATCATGACGGCCAGGCTGTGCTCTCCCAGCGTCCCGGTGACGATGATCTTGTCACCCGGCCTGATGAGTTCCGGCCTTGGCCTGGCGATCACTCGCCCGATGCCTGACGTATTGATGTAAATTTTATCGCCCTGGCCGAGCCTCACGACTTTTGTGTCTCCGGTCGTGATCTGGACCTTCGCCGCCGCGGCCGCTCTTTTCAAGGAGCCCAAAATTTTTTCCAGGTCATCCCAGGCCAGCCCTTCTTCCAGGATCAGGGCCAGGGAAAGATATCGGGGGACCGCGCCGGAGACTACGAGGTCATTGACCGTTCCGTTGACGGCCAGCGTTCCGATGTCGCCTCCCGGAAAGAAGATGGGGTCCACGACATAGCTGTCTGTCGTAAAGGCAATATTTTCAGGTAGATGGCTGGCATCCGAGAGCTCCGCCAGGATCGGGTTTTCGAAGGCCGGCACGATGGTCCGGGCGATGAAATCCCGCATCGACTTGCCGCCGCTTCCGAGATCCAGGCTGATTTTTTTCATCGCGAATTCAGTTCCCTGTATTTATAATGGACGAAGCAGGATCCTTCGAAGGACACCATGCAAGGTCCGCAGGGAAAGTCGGGAGCGCATTTTTTACCGAAAAGGGCGCACTCGGTCGGAGAAATAAGGCCGCGGAGAACATCCCCGCACCGGCAGCCGGGGAGGTCGCCGCTTCCGGCCCGGATATCCAGCCCATACTTCACTTCCGCATCCCAGTTTTCAAAGGCTTTACGGAGCTTCAGCCCGCTCTTGGGAATCAAGCCCAATCCCCGCCAATGGGCATCTTTCGGCTCGAGAACCTCTTCCATGAGGCGCAGGGCGATCGGGTTTCCGTCGCTCGGCACGACGCGGCTGTACTCGTTGGATACTCGCGGCTTTCCTTCTTCGAGCTGGTCCAGAATAGAGGAGATGCCGAGAAGGATGTCTCCGGGCTCGAACCCGGCAATCGCCCCTGGGAATCCATAATCCCTGGCCACGAATTCGTAGGGTTTTCGGCCGATGATGGCGCTGACATGGCCGGGGTAAAGGAACCCGGATATCTTGATTTCTCCTGATTCCAGGATCGCTTTGAGGGGCGGAGGAATCAGCCAGAGCGCTGAGA